>CABRSG010000045.1 GCA_902473545.1 uncultured Lachnospiraceae bacterium
AGCGCTATGGGCTGGATTATTTTGCTGCCAATCATTATTTTTGTGGCAGTTTTCGAAAAACAGATTATGGAAGGCATTATGGTGGGAGGAGTAAAAGCGTGAATGATTTTATCAATAATATGAGTACACTGATGTTTCAGAAGAAGGGACAGAGCAGGGCGATTAATCAGGAGAATCCCTCCGGAGAGAAAGGAAATGGCGGAAGGGCGGCAAGCCCTCTGGGACCAGGCAGAAAAGGCTCGCCGTGTATGCGCGGGGTAAAACCGGGAGAGACGAGAGTGCTGGCGGAAATAGAAGGCTGCGGCATAATCCAGCATATCTGGATTACGGTGGCAGATCGGACAGACAGGGATTATTTTGTCTTGCGGGATTTAGTCCTTAGGATGTACTGGGATGATGAAGAGGAGCCGTCGGTGGAGAGTCCTCTGGGAGATTTTTTCTGCTGCGGCTTCGGGCGGGACTGCATAGTAAATTCCATGCCGGTTGTGGTGAATCCGGCGAGGGGATTCAATAGCTATTTTCCGATGCCCTTCCGGAAAAAAGCACGGATTACGATTGAAAACCAGCATGAGGCGGAGCTGGGGGCATTCTTTTATCAGATAGATTATACACTGTATGAAGAATTGCCGGAGAACATCGCATATTTTCATGCACAATGGCGACGGGAGAAAATCACGGAGCTTCGAAAGGACTACACGATTCTGGATGGCGTGAAGGGAAAGGGGCATTATGTCGGAACCTATATGGCGCTCGCTACGCTCGAACGCTATTGGTGGGGAGAAGGAGAGCTGAAAATTTATCTGGATGGGGATGAACAGTATCCTACCATCTGCGGTACCGGAACAGAGGATTATTTTGGAGGCTCCTGGAGCTTTGCTTCTGTGGAAAATGGTGTGACGGTGGAGCATACATATAACACGCCTTTTATGGGATATCCCTATTTCTCGCGTGAGGATAACACGGTGTTTAATCAATATCATATGAATGATAAGCCGACGGAGCGTGGTTTTTATCGCTGGCATATTATGGACCCTGTCCTGTTTGACGAGGATATCCGGGTTACGATCCAGCAGATTGGCGTGTGCCATAAGGGACTTTTCGAGCGTCAGGATGATGTGTCGAGCGTGGCATACTGGTATCAGTCGGAGCCGCATAATCCGTTTCCAAAGCTGCCGCCGAAGGAAGACCGGTGGCCGCGGTAGATTATGAAAAGAAACTGCCTTTCGCAGGAAAAACTGCGCGGGCAGTTTTTTGATTGTTTTATGAAAAGAGAAGCTCTGTGAGGCAGACAGCAGAAATCCATTGAGCCTCTGATATCCGTATGTTATACTGTAAAAAAAACTATCCGGGACAGAAAAAAGGAGGCAGGGCATGAAACTGATGCATTTATCAGACCTTCATCTTGGAAAGCGTGTAAATGAGTTTTCCATGATCGAGGATCAGAAATATATATTATCGCAAATCATCTCTTTGCTGGACAGAGAGGGAGCGGACGGAGTGATCCTGGCGGGAGATATTTACGATAAGCCTATCCCTTCTGTAGAGGCCGTGCAGTTATTTGACAGCTTTCTCACCAGGCTTGCAAAGCGGAGGCTCCCTGTTTTTGTCATCAGCGGAAATCATGATTCCGTGGAGCGGGTGTCCTTCGGGGCACAGCTTATGGAGGGGGAAGGCATCTATATTTCTCAGGTATACGGCGGAAAGGTGCAAAACATTGTTCTTACAGATCAATACGGAGAGGTATGCATTTATCTGCTTCCGTTTTTAAAACCCGCTTCCGTGCGGCATGTATTTGAAGAGGCGGAGATTTCCACCTATCAGGACGCTCTGAAAAAAGCGATCGGAGAAATCGAAGTTGACAAAAGCAGGCGCAATGTCATTGTAGCGCATCAGTTTGTGACAGGCGCCAGCAGGTGTGAGTCAGAGGAGGTTCTGGTGGGCGGGCTGGATCAGGTCGAGGCATCTCTTTTTGACCGCTTTGACTATGCGGCGCTTGGGCATCTCCACAGTCCCCAGAGGGTAGGCAGAGAGACGGTCCGCTACTGCGGAACACCGCTAAAATATTCCTTTTCCGAGGCAGAACAGGAAAAATCCGTTACTATTGCAGAATTGAAGGAAAAAGGAAATATCGAAATCAGAACCATTCCCTTAAAGCCCCTTCGGGATATGCGCAAAATCCGGGGAACCTATCTTCAGGTAACGGAAAAAGCGTTTTATGAGGGGACAAACACAGAGGACTACTTACAGATTACCCTGACCGATGAGGAAGATATTCCGGACGGAATGCAGAAGCTTCGCATTATTTATCCCAATCTTATGAGGTTGGAATATGACAATCAAAGAACCCGGGAAAACCGCAGCGTAGAGGCTGCTGAGGCTGTAGAGCAGAAGTCGGAAGCAGAGCTCTTTGCGGAATTTTTTGAGCTGCAGAATAACCGGCCTATGAGTGAACAGCAGCAGATTTTTGTCAAAAAGCTGATTCAAAAGCTTCAGGAAAAGGGCTTTGAAAAGTAAGGGAGGAACGATATGAAACCACAAAAGCTGATTATCAGCGCTTTCGGTCCCTATGCGGGAACGACAGAGATTGATTTTGAAAAGCTGGGAGATCATGGCCTTTTTCTCATTACCGGAGATACGGGAGCAGGAAAGACTACGATCTTTGATGCCATTACGTTTGCCCTTTATGGAGAAGCCAGCGGCGAGGTCCGCGATTCCGGAATGTTCCGCAGTAAATATGCAAAGCCTGAGACGCAGACCTACGTGGAACTGCGCTTTTTGTATCAGGGGAAATCCTATACGGTGGTGCGCAATCCGGAATATCTGCGCCCAAAGGGAAGGGGCACCGGATTCACCATGCAGAAGAGCGATGCCCGGCTTGTCTATCCGGACGACCGCCAGCCGGTCACAAAGTCCAGAGAGGTGACAAGAGCGGTAACGGAATTGATCGGGCTGGATTATCGTCAGTTTACCCAGATCGCCATGATCGCCCAGGGGGATTTTTTAAAGGTGCTTCTGGCGGGAACGGCGCAGCGCAGCGAAATTTTCCGGCAGATTTTTCACACGGGAATGTTTCAGGAGCTGCAGAATTGTCTGCGGGATGAGGTGAAAAATCGCTGGAGGGATTATGACGAGATACGCAGGAGCATTAACCAGTCTTTAAACAGTGTGACATGTGAAGAAGATTCTCCCTTCCTTCCGGAGCTGGAGCGTCTAAAACAGGAACGGTTCGAGGGAAATGTAGCGCGCGGGCTGGAGCTTTTGGCTGAGCTTTTGCAGCAGGAGAAGCAGGCGCTCGAAGAGCTGAATCAGGAGATCAGCAGTCTCGAAAAAGAAATCGCGGGCGACGACCAGCTTCTCGGAAAAGCCAGCCAGAACCGCCAGCGTCAGGAAGAACTGGAAAAGTGCAGAGAAGAGTTAGCGGCATTGCTGCCAGAGCTAAAAGAAAAGGAAGCTTTATGGGAAGCTGCAAAGTCCGCTTTGAAGAAAACAGGGCAATTGGATGAACAGCTCCGCTCCTGCAGCGAAAAAATGGAAAAATACAAAAAACTGGAGGAAACGCAGAAGCTTATCAAAGATGCACAGCAGCGTATAGACAACCTTTGCAGCTCCAGAGAAGAAACGGAAAAGGAAAAACAGGAGCAGGGACGGCAGCTTGAAGAAGCAAAGCAGAGTCTTGCCGCCCTGCAGAATGCAGGGGAAGAGAAAACAAGGCTCTTTTACCGCAGGGAAAAGCTGGAGGAATGCCAAAAGGAGCTTGCGGGCGCAGGGCAAACGCTGGCGGATATTGCGCAAACGGAAGAAAGACAAAGGAAGGAGCTTGAAAAGGAGAAGCAGACGGAAACGGAGCTTCGGGAGGAGATCCGCAGGCTGGAGGGGGAGATGGCACAGCGAAAGGATCACGATGCTGTTCTAATTTCCCTGCAGAGTAAACGGGAAAGGTATCTTTCCTGGAAGAACAACCTGGAACAGTACCGGGCAGACTGGTCGTCGGCGGCACAGCAGTATCGGAACCGGAAAAAAGCATTTGATGCTTCGGAGAAGGACATTTCTGCTTTGAAAAAGGCGTTGGAGGAGCTTGGGGAAAAGCTTCTGGAAGTGGAAGGCGCCGGTGAGGCGGAGCTGGAATGCAGTCATCGTCTTACAGAGCTGGAGGGCAAAAGCAGTGAGTACAAAGGCTTTGCAAAGGCGCTGATGACTTTGGAAAAAGCTTCAAAAAAAGCAGCGGAAGAGCTGGAAAGGTTTTCTGTGCAGGAGGAGGCATGTCGGAAGGAACATCAGAAACATAAGGAAGAATGGGAGAGTGTGAAGGGTGCGGACCTCCGGCTGCTGCATCTTTCCAGGGAGCAGGACTCTGTTGAACAAAAAAAGGAAAAGCTGCAGGAACTGGAGCGGAAAGTAAAAAAGCTATCTGAATCGGAAACACAATATCAGCAGGTGCTGGCCCGGTACGAACAGGCTTTCCAAAAAACAGAGGAATTGAGAGCAGAGTATCACGGTCTGGAAAAACAGTTTTTAGATGAACGGGCCGGGGTGCTGGCACAGCACCTGAAGGAAGGAGAACCATGTCCAGTGTGCGGCGCTGTTCATCATCCATCCCCAGCCCGATTATCCGGGGAAGCAGTGAAGGAGGAAGAGCTGGAGATCAAAAAGAAAGCTCTTTCCGATTCGGAAGAAGCGCTTTATTGTTTGAACGGTGATGCAGGTCATAAAAGGGAGCAGATCGATGAAGCAAAGGCAGACATTCAGGAAGCAGCAAAGGTTTTTTGGGAGCGCATTTCACTGGAACAGATTCGCACGGAACTCGCTGCGAAAAAAGAGGCGCTGACGCAGGAAAAACAGAAGCTTGCTCTTGCGCAGGAAAAAGCGGATGCGGAAAAAAACAGAGAGCAGGAATTAACTGCGCTGCTTGAACAGGAAGAAGAGGAGATCCAAAACCTCCGGCAGATGCTTCAGCAAAAACGGGAAGAGCAGGCAAGTGCAGACGGACAGAAGCTGGAAAAGCTGTCACAGCTAAAAAAAGCAGCTCTGGAGCTTCCGGCGAAGGAGGCGGGATTTGAGGAAGAGCTTGCTGTTTTTGAGAGCAGCGGGGAAACCGTACCGGAAAAGAGACTTTTTCAGAGAATCGGACAGAAGCTGGACAATTATGCAGTGCAGCTTTCCAATAATCGGAAGGCGGCGGAAGAAAGAAGACGAGATCAGGAAGCATGGAAAAAGCAGGAGCAGAAGCTTAAGAAGGAACTGGAGCAGGCAGAGACGAAAAGCACAGAAATCCGCCGGGAAGCGGACGATCTGGCAGGCAGAAGCCGGGTGCTTGAGCAGCAGATGTGTAAAGAAGCGGAAAGAATTCTGCACCTGGACGAGATCCGGGATGCTTTTACGCAGGTGGAAACGCATAGCGAAGAGCCGATAGATGCTGTCAGAACAACAGAAAATGCCCTGCTTGGGCTTGCGTCCCTGATACAGGAAAATGAAAAACAGCAGAGTGAAACGGAAAAGGAAATCGGGCTTCGCCAGCAGGCGGAAGAAAGAAAAGCTGCATCGGAAGAGCGTCTTTCCGGGTGCAGAGAGAGATTTCAGGAGCTGCTCCGTTTTCTGGAGGTTCAAAAAAGCAAAAAGACAGAAGAGAAACGGAAACAGGTACGCTGTCTTTTGCGCAGGGATATGCCCTGGAAGGATATGTTTCAAACGGCAGACTCAGCGTCGGAGGAGCAGCAGGCGCAGTGGATGATGCAGGCAGTGCAGATGCTTGATGAGGCTTTGCAGGAGACAGAGGCAGAAATTCGTATAAATGCGCTGAAGCTTCAGCAAAAGGAAGATCTGGAGCGGCAGATTCCTGTCAGAGAGCGGAAAATCACAGAGCTTGGGGACGCTATCCAGCAGCTCGGTCTTTCTCTGGCCGGCCTGAAAGCAGACCACGAAAAGCTTGTGCAGCAGCGGGAGGAGCTTCTCTGTGCTCTTGACGGACGCTTGAAAGAGGAGACACAGCAGCAGATTACTGCGCTGGAAAAACAGAAAAAGCAGATCGAGGAGGAAGCCGGGGCGGCGGAGGAAAGCTGGCAGGAGAGCAAGACCAGGGAGACGCAGCTTCGCGCCGCAGAAAACACGCTTTCCGGTCAGCTTGAGGCAGCGGAGCAGCTGGATGAGAAGGCGATTTCCGAAAGAAAGCAGCAGCGTCTTGAGAAAAAGATGATATTTACGGAAAAGCGCACAGCACAGGATTCTGCAATCCGGAATAATCAGAGAATTTTGCAGGAAGTTCAGGGCAGGCAGGAAACTATGATAGCGGTGGAACAGGAGTACATGTGGGTAAAATCGCTGTCCGATACGGCGAACGGAGTTCTCGGAGGCAAACGAAAGATCGAGCTGGAAACCTATGTGCAGATGGCGTATCTGGACAGGATCTTACGCAGGGCAAATTTGCGGCTGATGACTATGAGCAGCGGACAGTATGAGCTGAAACGGCAGGAGGATGGCGAAAATAAAAAGGAAAAAGCCGGACTGGAGCTGAATGTTATTGACCATTACAATGGATCTGAGCGAAGCGTCAAAACCCTTTCGGGCGGCGAATCCTTCCAGGCATCTCTGTCACTGGCACTGGGGTTGTCCGATGAAATCCAGTCTCATGCAGGGGGAATCCGGCTGGATTCCATGTTTGTGGATGAAGGGTTCGGTTCTTTGGACGAGGAGGCTCTGGATCAGGCGATGAAAGCGCTTGGAGAGCTTTCTGAAGGGAATCGTATGGTAGGAATTATTTCCCATGTGGCAGAACTGAAAGAACGGATCGACAAAAAGATTATCATTACCAAGAAACGTGGTGCGGAAGGTACCGGAAGCAGTGTAACGATCGAATAAACAGTAACTTTGGGGCTGAAAATGTATATGCAGAAAACTGGAGCATGGTTTTATAAATACAAAAATATTCAACAAAAATCTATAAAACACAACTTGTCCTTTGCACTCCTTTTGGTGTATACTGGATAATATCAAATGATGCTTACAGGAGGGTTAAAATGAAAGCGGCAAAGGATTACAAGTTTTGGTTTTGTACAGGTTCACAGGATCTTTATGGCGATGAGTGCCTTGCACATGTGGCGGAGCACTCCAGAATTATCGTAGATGCATTAAACAAATCGGGGGTGCTTCCGTATGAGATCGTCTGGAAGCCGACGCTGATCACCAACGAACTGATCCGCAAGACGTTCAACGAGGCGAATGCGGATGAGAGCTGTGCGGGCGTTATCACCTGGATGCACACGTTCTCCCCGGCGAAGTCCTGGATCCTGGGACTGCAGGAGTTCCGTAAACCGCTCATGCATTTCCACACGCAGTTTAACCGTGAAATCCCGTACGACACGATCGACATGGATTTCATGAACGAGAACCAGTCCGCGCACGGCGACCGCGAGTACGGTCACATCGTATCCCGCATGGGAATCGAGCGCAAGGTGATCATGGGCTACTGGGAAGACCGCGACGTGCAGGAGCAGATCGCGTCATGGATGCTGACGGCGATCGGTATCATGGAGAGCAGCCACATCCGCGTGTGCCGTATCGCAGACAATATGAGAAATGTTGCCGTGACGGAGGGCGATAAGGTAGAGGCGCAGATCAAATTTGGCTGGGAGATCGACGCTTATCCGGTGAACGAGATCGCAGAATATGTGGCGGCGGTACCGCAGAACGAGATCGACGCGCTGGTTGAGGAATACTACAGCAAATACGACATCATCCTGGAGGGCAGAGATCCGAAGGAATTCCGGGAGCATGTAGCGGTGCAGGCAGGCATCGAGATCGGTTTTGAAAAATTCCTGGAGGAGAAAAACTATCAGGCGATCGTTACGCACTTCGGCGATCTTGGCGCGCTGAAGCAGCTTCCGGGACTTGCTATCCAGCGTTTGATGGAAAAAGGATATGGCTTTGGCGGCGAGGGCGACTGGAAGACCGCGGCAATGGTTCGCCTGATGAAGATCATGACGGCAGGCGTGAAGAATCCGAAGGGTACCTCCTTCATGGAAGACTATACATACAATCTGGTGCCGGGCAAGGAAGGCATCCTGCAGGCGCATATGCTGGAGGTTTGCCCGTCTGTTGCGGATGGTCCGATCGGCATTAAGGTGTGCCCGCTTTCCATGGGCGACCGTGAGGATCCGGCGCGTCTTGTGTATACCTCCAAGACCGGTCCGGCGATCGCAACATCACTCATTGATCTCGGCAACCGCTTCCGTCTGATTATCAATGAAGTAGAGTGTAAAAAGGTGGAAAAGCCGATGCCGAAGCTTCCGGTTGCAACCGCATTCTGGACGCCGCAGCCGAACTTAAAGACCGGCGCAGAGGCATGGATCCTTGCAGGCGGCGCGCATCACACCGCGTTCAGCTACGATCTGACAGCGGAGCAGATGGGCGACTGGGCAAACGCGATGGGTATTGAGGCGGTTTACATCGACAAGGATACCACCATCCGCAATTTCAAGCGCGACCTGCAGCTTGGCAGTATCGTGTATAGATAGGAGGAAACGAACATGAGCAGAGAAATCAATCTGATTAAAGAAGATATACAAAACGCAAAGACAGCGCTCGGTATCGAATTTGGCTCCACCAGGATCAAGGCGGTGCTGATCGACTCTGAGAGCAATCCGATCGCGGCAGGCAGCCACGAGTGGGAGAACCGTCTGGAGAACAATATCTGGACCTACACGCTGGATGACATCTGGACAGGTCTGCAGGACGCCTACGCAGACATGGCGGCGGATGTGAAGAAGCAGTATGATCTGGAGCTGACAAACATCGGTGCGATCGGCTTTTCCGCGATGATGCACGGCTATATGGCGTTCAATGAGAAGGACGAGCTGCTGGTGCCGTTCCGCACCTGGAGAAATACGATGACGGGCGAAGCGGCAGGAAAGCTGTTTGACCTGTTCAACTACAACATTCCGCAGAGATGGAGCATTGCGCATCTCTATCAGGCGATCTTAAACGGCGAGGAGCATGTGAAGGATATCACCTACCTCACGACGCTGGCCGGCTATATTCACTGGCAGATGACCGGCGAAAAAGCGCTCGGCGTGGGCGATGCTTCCGGTATGTTCCCGATCGACCCGAAAACAAAGGATTATGACGAGACGATGGTGCAGAAATTCGACGCGCTGGTGGCGGAGAAAAACTTCCCGTGGAAGCTGCGCGATATTCTGCCGAAGGTTTTAGTTGCCGGTGAAAACGCAGGCGTGCTGACCGAGGAAGGCGCAAAGCGTCTGGACGTGAGCGGAAAGCTGCAGGCAGGCATTCCGGTTTGCCCGGCGGAGGGCGACGCAGGCACTGGCATGGCGGCAACCAACAGCGTAAAGCAGCGTACCGGAAATGTTTCTGCAGGTACCTCTGTGTTTGCGATGGTCGTTCTGGAAAAGGAGCTTTCCAGGGCATATCCGGAGCTGGACCTTGTTACCACGCCGGACGGCAGCCTGGTGGCGATGGTGCACTGCAACAACTGTACCTCCGATCTGAATGCGTGGGTAGGCATTTTCCGTGAATTTATGGAAGCTTGCGGAATGGAAGTGGATATGAACAAATTATTCGGCACGCTGTACAACAAGGCGCTGGAGGGAGACAAGGACTGCGGCGGTCTGCTGTCCTGGTGCTACTTCTCCGGCGAGCCGGTAACCGGCTTCGACGAGGGACGTCCGCTGTTTGTGCGCACGCCGGATGCGAAATTTAATCTGGCGAACTTTATGCGCACGCACCTGTACAGCTCGCTGGCAGCGCTGAAAATCGGTATGGATATCCTCTTTGAACAGGAGCATGTTGCGCTGGATGAACTGATGGGACACGGCGGTTTGTTCAAGACAAAGGGCGTCGGCCAGAGCATCATGGCGGCTGCGGCAAACGTTCCGGTTACCTGCATGGAGACGGCAGGCGAGGGCGGCGCATGGGGTATCGCGCTTCTGGCTGCCTACATGAAGAATAAAGAAGAGGGCGAGACGCTGGACGCTTATCTGAACAACAAGGTATTCGCGGGGCAGAAGGGCGAGACATTGAGCCCGGATCCGGCGGATGTGGAAGGCTTCAACAAGTTTATTGAAAACTACACCAAAGCGCTGGCAGTAGAGCGCGCGGCAGTGGAGACGGTATAAAAATTCAGATGAGGTGGAAAAATGTTAGAGGAACTGAAAAAAAGGGTATATGAAGCAAATATGCTGCTTCCGAAATATGGACTGGTGACTTTTACCTGGGGAAATGTCAGCGAGATCGACCGCGAGATGGGGATTTTCGCGATCAAGCCGAGCGGCGTGGATTATGACAAGCTGACGCCGGACGATATGGTTCTGATGGATTTAAATGGAAATAAGGTGGAGGGAAAATATAATCCCTCCTCTGACACGCCGACGCACCTGGAGCTTTACAAGGCGTTTGAAAAGATCGGCGGCGTGGTACATACGCACTCCGCATGGGCGACGAGCTGGGCGCAGGCGGGACGGAGTATTCCATGCTACGGCACGACGCATGCGGATTACATTTACGGAGAGGTGCCATGCGCGCGCTGCCTCACCGGGGATGAATTTAAGGAGTATGAAAAAAATACCGGTCTGCTGATCGTGGATTTCTTCAAGGATAAGGATTACGAAGCGGTTCCCGCGGTACTCTGTAAAAATCACGGACCGTTCACCTGGGGCAAGGATGGTCACGAGGCGGTGCACAATGCCGTAGTTCTGGAGGAAGTGGCAAAGATGGCGGCGCGCTGTGAGATGATCAATCCGCAGGTACAGCCGGCTCCGCAGGATCTGCAGGACAAGCATTACTACAGAAAGCATGGGGCAAACGCGTATTACGGACAGGGAAAATAACAGATGTTAAAGGTATTTTTGGTAGAAGACGAGGTAGTTATGCGGAATGGCATTAAAAATAACATTCCGTGGGAAAAAGAAGGATTCGAATTTGTAGGAGAGGCCAGCGACGGAGAGCTGGCCTATCCGCTTATAAAGAAGGAAAAACCGGACATACTGATCACCGATATTAAAATGCCGTTTATGGACGGACTGGAGCTCAGCCGCATTGTCAAAAAAGAGATGCCGCAGATCAAAATTCTGATCCTCAGCGGCTACAATGAATTTGACTATGCAAAACAGGCGATCAACATCGGCGTCACGCAGTATCTCTTAAAGCCGATCAGCTCCGCAAAGCTTCTGGAGGCGGTGAAGGAGGTCGGCGCGCTTATCGACAAGGAGCGCGAGTACGACCGCATGATGGAGCGCTACAAAAAGGAGATGGAGGAAAACGTCCATCTGGAGCAGCAGAAGCTCTGGAATGCGCTGGTAGCAAACAAGCTGACGACAGCGGAGCTTTTGGAGGGCGGTCAGAAGGTCGGGATGGATTTCACAGCGTCGGCCTATCTGGTATTCCTCTTTAAGATTATGCAGGGCGGGGACTCCACCAGCTGTTCGAAGGATACTATCGAGGTGTCGGATAAGATTCTGGAGATGAGTGCCGGGTGGGAAAATGTACTCACCTTTGAGCGAAGCTCGGAGGGCTGGGTGTTCCTCATCAAGGCGCACTCGGAGGAGGAAGCACAGGAGTGCCTGGAAACGTGTAGAAGAGAGCTGACGGAGCTGGTGGGAGGCTATCCGGATCTGGAATATTTCGGCGGTATCGGCACGGTGGTGCGGCGTCTCGGCGATATTCCGCTCTCGTATCGGGAGGCAGGAAAA
>CABRSG010000046.1 GCA_902473545.1 uncultured Lachnospiraceae bacterium
CCCACCTTGGTGCCGCCGATGTAAAAGACGTCGCAAAGCTCTGCCAGCTCCGGCAGGGTAACGTCCGTCTCACGGCTCATCAGACCGTAGCCGAGGCGCGCGCCATCCACAAAAAGCGGCATCTGATATTTATGACAAACCTCTGCGATATCCTGCAGTTCCTTCTTGGAATAAAGCGTGCCATACTCCGTAGGATGCGAAATATAAACCATGCCCGGAAATACCATGTGCTCAAAGTTTTCATCGGCATAATACATTTCCATATACTTTTGCAGCGTTTCCGCCTGAATCTTGCCCTCCTTCTGCGAAATTTCCAGCACTTTGTGCCCGGTATACTCGATTGCACCCGCCTCATGCACGCTCACGTGACCGGTTTTGGCTGCAATCACGCCCTCGTAATCCTTCAACATAGAAGCAATCACAACGGCATTCGTCTGCGTGCCGCCCACCAGAAATTCCACTTCTGCCTGCGGACATCCGCACGCCTCGCGGATCTTTTTCTTTGCTCTTTCGCAGTACGGATCTGTCCCGTAGCCGGAAAGCGGCTCCAGATTCGTCTCCATCAGTCTTTTCAATACCTGGGGATGCGCCCCGGCAATATAATCGCTCTCAAATGAAACCATCGTTTTCCCTCTCTGCGTATTTTCTGAACAGGCGGTATCCGCCCGCTTTTTCTATCAAATCATTCTATCCTATTTTTCTGATATACGCAACATTGCGTTCGATCAATTTCAAAATGCGTGTTGAAATTTCCGGCAGGCAATGCTAGAATAAACTTTAGGATTCCAGATTATCTCGGGCATCCGTAAATTTTGAAAAGAGAGGTGAGATTATGGACGGCAGCAGCGGTGGACGAAGTAGCGACAGGGCAGTTATCCGGCGGAAAGTTTTCAGACGCACGCCGTCTGTTTTCTGACCGTTTTTATAGCTGCCATTGTCTGTTTGAAAACTGCGCTACATCATCAGCAGAGCCGGGTGTAGAGCATATTACCGACGGCAATGGTTTTTTTACGCTCTTTTTGCCGATCGGTGTCTCGGCGCCTGTCTTTGCTCAGTCAATATGACAATTTCTGAGTAAGGGAGGATACAGACAATGACGACAAGAAAAAATATTTCAGGCGGCGCCACAGCCGCAATGCAGCACCCGGATTATAACCGGGAAATTATTACCGTGATCCGAAGCAGACTGACGCCGAAGCTTCTGCGGGAGCGCCTGCATGAATATCACGAAAAGGATATCGCGGAAGCGCTGGAGCTTCTGCGCAGGGATGAACGCCACAGGCTTTACAGTATTCTGAATACGCAGGAGCTTGCAGATATGCTGGAGTATTCGCCGCAGCGCAATCTTTATCTGGAAGAAATAAGTATGCGCAGGCGCGTCGCGGTTCTCTCCGCCTTTGACGTCACATCAACAGTGGAGTATCTGCAGCAGCTCGATAAAGACCAGCGCAACACGGTGATCGATCTGATGGAGGACGATCTGAAAAAGGAAATCGCACTCTCCAGTTCCTTCGGCAAAGAAGAGATCGGCAGCCGGATGACCACCAACTATATTTCTATTGTCGAGGGCACCGGCGTGCGCCAGGCAATGAAGGAGCTGATAGAACAGGCGTCGGAAAATGATAATATTTCCACTATTTACGTGCTGGACGGGGACGGCGTCCTGGTCGGCGCGGTGGATCTGAAGGACCTGATCATCGCGCGCGAATCGACGCCGCTGGAGACGATCACTACTACCTCGTACCCCTATGTCTACGCAAGCGAGCTGATCGAAGACTGCGCGGACCGTATCCGCGACTATTCCGAGGATTCCATTCCGGTCCTTAACGAAAACAATCGTCTTGCGGGCGTACTGACCTCGCAGGATATGGTGGAAATCGTGGACGATATTCTGGGCGACGATTATGCGAAGTTCGGCGGTCTTTCCTCGGAGGAGGATCTGCAGGAGCCGGTGAAAAAAAGTATTGCCAAGCGCCTTCCGTGGCTCGTCATCCTGCTTGGGCTTGGCATGGTAGTGTCCGGCACCGTCAGCCTGTTTGAGTTTGTCGTCGTACAGCTTCCCCTGCTCGTGAGCTTCCAGTCGCTCGTGCTCGACATGGCCGGAAACGTCGGAACGCAGTCGCTTGCTGTAACGATCCGTGTGCTGATGGACGAGCAGCTCACTGCAAAGCAGAAGCTCTTTCTTATATCCAAGGAAGCGCGCATCGGCTTTCTGAACGGCGCCTTCCTGGGCGTACTCTCCTTTGTGTGCATCGGCGGTTATCTGATGCTGTTTAAAGGGCAGACAGCACTGCACGCGTTTTCCATTTCGCTTTGCACCGGAATCGCACTGCTGACAGCCATGGTGCTCTCCAGCATCGCCGGAACCGGGATTCCGATCCTGCTGAAAAAAATAAAGGTCGATCCTGCGGTGGCTTCCGGTCCGCTCATCACTACCATCAACGACCTCGTCGCCGTGGTCACATATTATGGGCTTGCCTCTGTTTTGCTGTTAAAATTTGTGCCAGGGATGGCTGGATAATGCCAGACGGACGCCGGATTTTCCGTCGCCCGTCTGTTTTTCGTTTTCTTAAGGTACCGACAGGGAGAGACGGCATACCTTTAGCTTTCCGCCGTCTGCCAAGATTCCCCACCTGCGGTTTTTCATCAAATCGTATACCCGCACACTCATTGCCGCCTCATGGTTTGCATAGCAGACCATCATGCTGTCCTTTATCAGAAGATACACCTGCACCGTTCGTCGGTTGTACAACCGCAGAGGACGTTCCAGCTCTGCAAGAAACGGAATATCTCCTCCGAGATAATGCTGCTGCTGACAATCATCCGAGAGCGGTGCACGAGGCCACCGGTCAAATACCATCCGCTGGTGAAACGGTTCAAAGCGAAAGAAATACCCGTCATCCTGATTATCTCCGTTATTCGTCGTAAGCTCAAAAGATCTCACAGCCCCGTCATATTCCAGTTCCGCCTCTATCAGGCACTCTTCCGGCAGTTCTTCAAATAATATGCCTGACTTTTTTTCCCGCGCCTGCAGAATATAGGTATCGTCCTCTTTTCGTACATTTCCCAGTTTGTTTATGCAGAAAAGTTCCTTCCGCGTCGGAAATGCATCTAAAATACTTTTCGGAAGAACCGCAAATAATGCGCCGTCCTTCTGCTGTATCAGCTCATGCACACATAAATTGCCGCCCCACTGATATATGCCCGAATCCCGTTCGCCTTTTCTCGTTGGAATCCAGCCAAACGCAAACCGTTTTTTTCCATCACCCGCCGTCTTGATCGCATAGCAGTTACGCGCATCCCAGGTATCGGCAACACCTTCTATCCATGGACCTTCCGGCGTTCTGCTCATCCGGTAATGCGTGGCAAACCGTTCTGTAAAAGTAGAATACGCCAGATACCACCAGCCATTCCATTCAAAAAGATCTGTACACTCATGCGCATAATATCGATCCGGTGCATAGAGAGGCTCACCGATCGTCCACTCAAACAAATTTTCTGACCTGCATTTCAAAACACACCCGCCTCTGCGGAAACTTCCTTCTCTTCTGCGTGCCGTCAGCAGCATATTGTAGCACGCTTCTTTTTTATTATAAAATACAAACGGATCACGCCAGTCAAAAATACTATACCGGACGCCGTCGCTTCCAAACTGTTCCGGACATTTTCTCCAGTGGATAAGGTCTGTACTGACCGCATGCATAATCGTCTGCACCGGATGCCCGTCTATCTGATAAGCCTCATGGCGGCTGTTTTGGGCTGTATAGAAAATATGGTAATCATGTTCACCGTTTTTATACACGCTTCCCGTATAGCAACTGTTGTCCGGCTCTTCTGCCGAACCATTTGCAAGTACAGTCCCATGGTACTGATATTCCACAAAATCCCTGGTCGTCACAAGCGACCAGTCCGTCCGGTCAGCAACCAGACTGGACGGACGTCTGTCTTTTAAAAAGTACAGATAATAAATACCATTCTCAAAAAATGGAATAACGTCGCCTACATAACTGTCTTCCGGTTTAAAAAATATGCTTCTCATCTTTTATCAGCCAAAATAATCCGCGGAATTTTCGTCAATGGATGCATCTACCTGCGCCGTGAAATCCTCCACCGTAATATCCCCAAGGGCCAGTGAAATAGCCATGTTGCCAATCAGCTCATTCGTTGTCGGATCAAGCTCCACGTCATACAGATTAATTGCCCCGATGGATGTTTCCATATCTGCTGCAATGCGGTTGGCCAGATCGCAGTCATACGGGATGCTTCCGCCGACAGCACAGGAAAACGCACTTGTGGTAAATCGGCTCACATTATTGGCATAATAAACAATGAACCGCTCCATTTCCTCATCAAAGCTTGCAGCTCCAAATCCAATTGGCATCGTAGAGTTCGCGGCAAACGTAACCTTGCCAACCTCCGTATCGCCTTCGTTCACCGTCGGCAGCAGAAAATAATCTACATTATCCTGCATTTCCTCCGAAAGATTCTCATTCATAAAATAGTTCAGATCCCAGGTTCCCATATAATAAATCGCTGCATTTCCGCCTGTGAAACACTCCAATGCCCCCGTATAATCTGTACTTGCGAAGCCCTCCTGGAAATACTGCCCGAGATCTGCCAGAAATTGCGCCCCCTTCGTTCCGATTTGTCCGCTGAAATCCACCTTATTTCTTGCAAGATCAAACAAATACTGGTTATCACCATATTTGTATGTAACCATGTCAATATAGCGAAGCAGCGGCCATTGCTCTTTTCCTGCAATAGCAATCGGCGTATAGCCAGCGTTTTTCAGTGTCTCGCACGCCGCAAGGAATCCATCAAAGGTCTGCGGTATCTCTACTCCCGCATCTGCAAATATCTTTTTATTGTACCAGAATACTTCGATGGAATAATCAATAGGAACTGCAATCTGTACGCCATCGCTTGTCCTTCCCCAGGCAAGCGGCGCCGCCAGAAACACCTCATCCAGTCCATTATCCTCAATCACTCCCGTAATGTCCTGGATCAGCCCATTTTCTAACAAAATATTAGTATAGGCATCCGCATCTACATTAAACATATCCGGCAGCGAATCCGCCGCGGCAAGGGTCTTTATTTTCTGAAGATACGACGGTTTGTCCGCAATATACTGAATCTCCATAGTAAACCCAGGGTTCACTTCCTCCTGATAAGCCGCAACGATAGCTTCCATTGTCTTGTAGGAAGATTGGTCTGGTGTGATCGTTGTCAGATAAACAACATTTTTCTCCACTGGCGTTCCTTCCTCCTGCGCCTGCGCCACACCTGCCAAAAGCATCCCCATTGATAATGACAGCACCTTTTTCCATACATTCATAGTCTGAACCTCCCTTTTTTTGATATAACTATTATATATTTTTTTATTCTTGTACGTAAATTCTAATAATTTTACATAGTTTCAAAGATTTTTTTATTTCATTTGCGATATATTTAGTTTTTCTCGAAAATTTTGTGCTGTCATTCCCACATTTTTCTTAAACACATGACAAAAATAACGCTGGTCTTCATAACCAACCATTCTGGCAATATCCCCTATCAGCAGTCTGTCGTCCTTCAGAAGCTTTTGGGCACACTCCATTTTGCGCATAGTAATGTAGTCAAATAAATTTGTTCCAGTTTCTTTTTTAAAAAGATGGCTGATATAAGAGGAGTTCATATGAAAATAGTCCGCCAGATCCGTCAATGTAATCTGCCTGTCAATATTATTTTCAATATAAACATAGATGCGCTTTACTGTATCCGAAGCTGACTGGCTGACGTTTTTCTGCAGCACCTGCCGCATTTTTGAAAATGCCTCCAGGAGCCATTTTTTTAATCCCCCGATGGTTTTGCTGTTCATCACATAAGAAACGTTGAGTATTTCCGAAAAGCGATGTTCAAAAACACGGGAATAATCGTGCTCTGCCACATAACGACAGCTATAAACCAGATTACACACCACAGAGCGCACGGCTTCTGTGTTTAAATGCTCATAAAGCATTCTTTCAAACAGATGATTCACGCTTTCCTCCAGCAGAAACTCCTCTTCTCCTTTAAACAGGCGATTTACGATGTCTTCTGTCATTTCCCGGTAATCACCCTGGCGCTGAAATGTAAACTTTGTTGTATTACTTACCTGTTCCTGAATAAACACAGAATAATCCAGCATCTCATTCGCCTGCCCAAAGCTGTGAAAAATGTCCTCCTGCTCAAAGCATATTTCTCCGGAACCCCAATAAAATGCTTGCTGGCTAAGTGTTTGCTGCATCTGGATAATACTTCCTAATTTATGAAGCATATCATATATCCCATCTCTCTTTACAGAACAGCATACGATACTCAGGCTGCCAAAATGACGCACAATCATCAGCTTATTATTGGCCGTCTCTTCTTTGATCAGAATATCCGCAAGCGCTGCAAGATTGTATTCCCGTTTCCCCAGCCTGCATGTTTTCACGCACAGAACGGCAAAAGAAGCATACACAGACAGTTCTTTCAGATACGTCTTTTCCCCCTCCAGCATATGATAAATCGGGCTGTTTGTGCTAAGTGCATGATAATCCTGCCCTGGTATACATCTTAATCTTTCCACTCGTATCTTTGCATTTTCAATCGCCCGCTCAATTCCTGAAATATTTACCGGTTTCACCAGATAATCCACCGTCTCAAGCGCAAGCGCCTGCCGTGCAAATTCAAACTCGGCATAAGCGCTGTAGATAATAAATGCCGCATCCAGGATTCCTTTCAAATTTCGGATCAACTGCAGCCCAGTCTGGCCCGGCATTTTCACATCCGTAATAATAATATCCGGTTTTTGTTCGCACGCCAGGCGAAATGCCTCTTCTCCGTTCTCTGCCGCAGCGACCACTTCACAGCCAAGCCTCTCCCAATCTATCCTCTGCTTCAATCCTCTGATGACTATCTGTTCGTCATCTGCAATCATCACCCGATACATCTTTTTTCTCCCCCTCATCATCATATAGATTCTGATTGGTAATCCTACGCCGGATTGCAATAAAAACTGTCGTTCCTACCTGCAGCTCCGACACAATATGCAGCCCATAGGCTTCTCCATAATATAGCTTGATCCGCTCATCCACATTGCACAGTGCATATCCGTTTCCAAGCGGATTTTCCGCATTAACCGAAAAGCCAACTCCGTCATCCTGCACAATAAAAGTAATGTCCTCATCTTTTTCTTCTGCGCTGATACTGATGCTTCCATTTCCGGAGCGTCCCTCCAATCCATGCTGTACAGCATTCTCCACGATCGGCTGCAGAATAAGCTTGATTATTTCCATCTGCAGCATCTCCTGCGGCAAATCTATGCGGAGCTGAAACCGCCCTTCAAAGCGCATATTCTGGATTGCCATATAATTCTGTACCAACTGCAGTTCTTCTCCCAGCGTACAGATGCCCTTTCCGGAGTTGAGACTCATGCGAAAAACATTGGACAGTGCAACCGCCATATTTGCCACCTTCTCTGCCCCATATTCTTCTGCTGTCCAGAAAATAGAATCCAGCGTATTATATAGAAAATGAGGATTTATCTCCGACTGCAGTGCAATCAGCTCCGCCTCCTTTTCCCGGTACCGTGATTTATACAGGCTGACAACCAAACGTTCATTTTCCTGCACGATACGCACAAACTCATCCCCTATCGCACCCACTTCATCCTGTGGGTTAAAGACGAAGGTTTCGCTGCTCCTCTTTTCCCGGAAGGAATCTACAAATCTTCTCAACTGATGCAATGTACTCATAATACTGCCGTACGTGATATGATAACCTGCAAAAACAGCTACTAACAGTAAAAGTGTTCCGATAACCGCCGCAACAAACATTATTCTGTTTTTTTCTTTTTCAAAATCGTTATATGGCACGATACAGCTGATGCGCCAGTCTGAGCGCACATTTTCTGTATTATGCACATAGCAGCGGATTCCATTCAACTCGATAAATCCATTTTCCGCTCCCACATCTTTATATTGGATCTCTTCCGGTCGAAAAAACTCTTCTCCTCCAAAAGAGTAAATCATTTCTTCTCCCTCCCATATGAAAATGCTCATATTATTGGAGGATTCCACTTCCCGGAAAATATCATCCAGCAGCGTAGTGTCCAGTGCGATCAGCATAATGCCAAGACGCTGCAGTGTGTTCAGATTCTTAATTTCCCGCCCATATACAAGTAAGTTTCCGTGAAAGTCTACCATTGTCCTGCCATGAAACCAGACGCCTTTTCCTCGATTGCTGAAAATAGTCTCAAGCCACCGCGGCGGATTTTCATAATCAACCGCCGCTATCTTCAGCCCAAATTTTCCGCCTGCACGCGACGTAATATTCGTGTCCTTTGAGCCTATATACACAGCGGAAATACACGTCTTATTATTTACCATGTTGTTCATAAGATCCACCGTATCCAGCCGGCTCTCATTATAGGCAATTAATTGTTTTTCATTTCCTGCATAAATCAGAGATTTCTGTATTGCGCTGGAAGTCAGCAAAAGATCAGATGTATCCTGCACATCCGATATGATATAATCCAGATTTTTATTAATTAGCTTTGACAGATTTTCTGACAGCACCGCCACTTTGCCGTCCACCATCCGGGAAAAACTTGAATACATAATAATTCCCAGAACAGACATGGAGACAAACAGCAGTGCTGCCAGAAGTATGGTAAATTTGGTTGTAATCATTTTCTTTTTCAGATATCTCATTCCTATTCCTTTGTTGCCCCTGCAGTAAGCCCCGTCAGAAAACTTTTATTAAGGAAAAAATATACCAGAAGCAGCGGCAGCATAAATAAGCTGATAGCTGCGAAGGTTGCTCCCCAGTTCACCTGGCCCCGGGAGCCCACATAATCATACAATCCAACCGGTATTGTCTTTAATTTATTATCATTAATAAAGGTATTTGTAAACGTAAATTCATTCCAGGTAAAGATGAGGTTCATTGTAATGACTGTCAGTATCGTATTTTTTGACATTGGCAAAATAATCCGCGCAAAGCAGTGCAGGATACTGGAGCCGTCAATTACCGCAGCTTCAATCAGAGAATCCGGCACAAAACGATAGAATGCAGTAAACAGGTAAATAGACATTGATAGATTAAAGCCTATCATCGGGAGAATCAGCGCTATATGCGTATTCAGAATCCCCGCTTTTTTATAAATCTGGAAAAGCGGTATTAAGGTCGCATGTATCGGTACCGTAATTCCTGCAAGAAAATACGTCATAATTATGTTGTTAAAACGGAACCGCATCTTCTCTATAGCAAAGCCGGCGCAGGCGCTGAGCACTACCAGTCCGGCAAGCGTAATACTAACCACCAGTATGCTGTTCAGATAATATGTCGGCAGATTTGAAGTCGTCCATGCTTCCATGTAATTTTCAAAATTAATCGCTTGCGGCAAACTAAAGGGAGATGTGTTTGCAATGTCAATACGGCTTTTAAAGCTGGTGCAGAAAATCCAGAAAACAGGATAAACCTGCACTATAAGCAGCGCAATTGCCACAAGATACAAACACGCTTTTCCCGCTCTTTTCAGCATAGAAATCTGATCCACTCTCATACGGCACTTTTCCTCCCCGACATAAATTTACGCAGTATGGATACAAGGAGCACACTCTCCACTACCAGAAATACGGCAATCGTGCTGGCGTATCCATACTTTGTACTGGCGAATGCCACTTTATACATATACGTTGCCACCAGCTCCGTGGAACGTCCCGGTCCCCCGTAGGTCGTGATAAACGGAACGTCAAACGCTTTCAGAAGGCCATTTACCGCCATCACCAGCGTAACAGTAAGAACACTGTACAGATACGGAAGTTTAATCTGAATAAACAGCTTCCATCCATAAGCCCCGTCTACTTTTGCCGCTTCTATAACGTCCTCCGGAATGGAAAGCAGACCGGAATATAAGATCACCATATATAACGGCATGCTTTTATAACACTCTATCATGATGACCGCTCCCATCGCCGTAGACGAGTCTCCAAGCCATGCCCTCTGCAGATTTTCTAATCCCGCTATTTCCAGCAGCGCATTAAAGATCCCCACAGGTTCTAATCCATAAAATTTTTGAAAAAACTGCGCCAGGGCTACCGCCGACAGAATGGTCGGGACAAAATACAACGTCTTAAAAAAACTTCTGCCTTTCCCGATGCAGGTCAGTAAAATAGCCGTAAGCAATGCAAGTCCTACCTGTCCAACTACATTGGCTATCATAAACAGCAGGTTATTCCAAAAAGCTGCAACAAAATTCTGGTCTGCAAACAGCTTAAAATAATTATCCAAACCGGAAAATTTCATTTTCGATACTCCATTCCAGTTAAATAAGCTGTAGTAAAAAGACCAGCCGAGCGGCACAACGACGGTAGCCGTAAACAGCAGAACCGCCGGAAGCAAAAAAATGCCGATCACACGCTTATCCCGTAATATCCTGTCCATTTTTATTCCTCCCCGTTTTTCTTCATTATAGCAGCTAACAGAGAGAAACTCCTATTGCAAAATCTTTGAAATATGTCGATTATTTATATCGACATTGACTATTACTGTTTTTGCCCGCCGTCCCCATTTCACCGGATCACACTCGCCACGGCATCCGCGGCGATCACCGCCAGCCCGGTCGCCGCGGCAAAGTCCGCCGTTTTTCTGTGCTCCATGTAAAACCGTCGGATACGCGGCTCCGCTTCCTTCAGCATCAGCACTCCGAAGATGCCCCAGATGAGGGAAAACAGCGGACTTACGCGCGTGCCGATGCTGAAAGGTATCATGGAGTAGTCCCACAGCAGCCTGTGGAATATGGTTTCAAACGCAAAGGATACAGCATATTCCAGCACCGACGCCAGCACAAAGATTTCCAGAAAAGAAACCCATTTCTTTTTATGATTGCAGAAAAGCGTGACGGCAACCACGCCGAAGCCATAAATCGGGCAGTACGGACCGTACAGAAATCCCGGAATCACTAATTTTCTGCAGAACAGCGACCGGAACGCAACCTCAATGCACCACCCGGCAACGCTGATCGTCACAAACAAAAACACCAAATAAAGCATCATCATCCTGTCATGTGTTCTCATTTTCTCATCTCCCCTTTTTCGGCAGCCAGTTTTTTGCTGCCGGAGCGCCATGCACATTTCCCCTTCCGCACGCACCCACAGCCTTTCTATATTCCCTGATACTTTTCTGCCGTGATATTTCCTGACGGCATACGACTTGCTTATTTTGAATCACCTGCGCAGCATTCAAGCTGGACGGCGGTTTCGACTGTATTTTCGTCGGGCAACCGAATTGCATTACCTTCGTTTCCATTATAAT
>CABRSG010000047.1 GCA_902473545.1 uncultured Lachnospiraceae bacterium
TTATAATCAAGCGAGTAAGGCAGATAGTTATTAAATTTTTTATCAAAATTTGCAATGGGGAAAATGTTATCCTTCAAAACCATAACCTCTTTTGTCACATAGTTTCATTAAACACCGGAGCACTTCACTCTCTCAAGTAAATACTAAAATTTGGCTCTCAATTCTACAACTATTTTTTTGAAATAGAGAATGCCGCTCTATTGGAGCATCATTTCCCGTGAGCCATGCTTCACTTACATTTAATGCTTTAGAAATTAAATAAATATTGTTTTGCTTCAGGGATAACGACTGCAGTTGTTTTTATTTTTTCATCTTACTTTAGAAAAAAATAACATAGATGTTTAGAAAACACAACAACAATACAACGAAAAATAAAAAATTTAGTTTTCTAAAATCTGGGGGAAACAAAAAGTCGGAAAGGATAGTTGTTGATTTTTGTAATTCGTGCTACACTATCCATAGCGTTTTACACAGGATGTATCTGAGATATAAAAAAGGAAGGGAAGTACAATGGGATTTCGACAAATTGCCGGAAAAGGACTTTATTTTTTATTCATCGGGCAGATTCTTGGGATTTTGATGATCGTTCCCGTGATCGGAACGATCGCGGCGCTTGCCGGAGCGGTTTGCTCCGTCTATGGGCTGTATACGCTCTCCAAAGCGGATGCCGATTATCAAACCGCGTTTATGCTGACGATCGCAAACTTTGCTGTTTCCTTGTTCAGCACGGTTATTTTAAATAATGAGGGGATTTTTGCATTTCTATGCAGTGCGGCTTCTCTGGTGATCAACGCGGCGGTAATCTATTTTATCTGCAGCACTACCGGAAGGTTGCTGCGCGGTATCGACGATACGGTACAGCAGCGCGGCGGAATAATCTGGAGAGCGGTGATGCTGTGCACGATCGTGGAGATTGCCTGTGCGCTGCTGGTGTTTATCCCGATCATTAATATCGCGGCAATGGTGATACAGGTGATCGCGATGGTGATTCAGCTGGTAATCAGCATTTTGTATCTGATTTTTCTCTGGCAGGGGCAGAAAACGCTGCGGCAGTGTTCGTAGTGAAGGAATATAAACGGAATATATACGGCGCGGAAAAAACGGAGCGAAGCCGCACCATAAGATACAAAAGACAGGAAGGGGACAAAAGCAGTGGAAACTTATTTATATGTGATTTTTCTTGCCGTTAGTTTTGGCGCGTCCGTGGTAGGTGCGATCTGCGGGATCGGGCGTGCTGATCAAGCCGCTTTTGGATGCGTTCGGGGTGCTGAGCGTCTCGACCATCAGCTTTTTGTCGGGGTGCACGGTGCTATCGATGTCCTGTTACTCCGTTGTGAAGGCGAAAATGAGCGGGGATTCCCTGGTGGATATGAAAACCGGAACGCCGCTTGCCGTCGGCGCGGCGCTCGGCGGCGTAGCCGGAAAAATGATGTTCCAGTATCTCACGGAGATATTTGCCGACAAAGACAGGGTCGGCGCGATCCAGGCCATCTGCCTGCTTCTGATTACCTTTGGGACAATGCTCTACACCATCCGTAAGGATAAGATCAAAACGCATCATGTGACGGATCTTGCTGCCTGCATTGCGATCGGGCTGGTGCTGGGCATCTGCTCGTCCTTCCTGGGGATCGGCGGCGGTCCGATCAATCTGGTGGTGCTGTTTTTCTTCTTTTCCATGGACACGAAAACGGCGGCGCAGAATTCCCTGTACATTATTTTGTTTTCGCAGATTACCAGTCTTGTCAATACGCTGGTGACGCAGACTGTGCCGGAATTCAGTATCGTTCTGCTGGCGCTGATGGTCGGCGGTGGGATTCTTGGAGGCATGGCGGGCAGAGCAATTAATAAAAAGATAGACGGCAGCGTGGTAAATCGCCTGTTTATCGGACTGATGGGTGTGATCATGCTGATCTGCGTGTATAACATTTATCAGTTTATGTAAGAAATTTATAGCAGCATTACGAAAAGGAGACTTACGATGCCGCCGATCAGTGTTTTAATGAAGCCCTCGTCCGGGATGTGCAATATGAAGTGCGATTACTGCTTTTACTGTGACGAGACGAAAAAGCGAACGCAGCAGTCCTTTGGTTTTATGAAGGAAGAGACGTTAAAGAATATTATCCGCAGGACGATGCTGCGCGCCCAGGGCGGCATCAGCTATGCTTATCAGGGCGGAGAGCCGACGCTGCGCGGAATTGATTTTTTTAAAAAAGCGGTGGAATACCAGAAACAATACAATAAACACGGCATCCAGGTGCAAAATGCCTTTCAGACGAACGGTTATCTGCTGGATGAGGCGTGGTGCCGGTTCTTTAGGGAAAATCACTTTCTGGTCGGCATTTCTCTGGATGGTATTCAGGAGATTCATGACGCCTACCGTCACGGGAAGGACGGCGGCCCCACCTACGACCGCGTTGTGCGCGCCACAAAGCTGTTGGATGAGTACCGCGTGGACTACAACATTCTGACGGTAGTGAACCGACGGGTAGCGGGGCGAATGGAAGAGATTTATGAAAATTACCGCAGGCACGGGTGGAGATACCAGCAGTACATTGCCTGTCTTGACCCTCTGGACGAGCCGCACGGCCAGAACGAATATGCCCTGCGTCCGCAGGAATACGGAGCGTTTCTGATCCACCTGTTTGAGCTTTGGTATGCCGATCTGCAGAAACAGCGGCAGCCTTATATTCGGATGTTTGAGAATTATATCAGCATTCTGGCAGGCTACTGTCCGGAGGCGTGCGACCAGAGAGGAACCTGCGGGATACAGTACGTGGTCGAGGCGGACGGCGGCGTGTATCCGTGCGATTTTTATATGACGGATGAATATCTCCTGGGAAATTTTAACGACTGCAGGCTGGATACGCTCGATGAACGCCGCCGGGAGATCGGATTTTTGGAGCGGTCGCAGAAGCTGTCAGCAGAATGCAGAGCGTGCAGATATTATCACATCTGCCGGGGCGGCTGCCAGCGCAACCGGGACTGGGATCCGCAGAAGGAAGCGTATGAAAACTATTTCTGCAGCGCGTACAAAATCTTTTTCGATGCGTGTTATGAGCGCATGAAGGAGATAGCGGAAAAAACAGTGAAATCCAGGTAATATGATTATAAACAGAAAAATGATGAACACCCGACTGGATGAATGGTCCGGCCGGGTGTTTTTGTCTTGCAAATCTTTCTAAATCCGGGGCATACTATGAGGAATACCGGCGCGCAGGAAGCCGGGAAGACTTTGGGATGAAAGAGAGGAAAAAGATATGAAGCGCGTACTGGAAGCAGGCATGTTGGATGAATTTCGGGATAGATTACTGGAGGAGGAAAGGGCGCAGGCGACGGTGGAGAAATATATGCATGACGTCGGAGTGTTTTTCGATTACGTGAAAGAGAAAAACGGGATTGACAAGCATACCGTGATCGCATACAAGGAATATCTGACAGCGTATTATGCGGCGGCGAGCGTCAATTCCATGCTGGCGGCGCTCAATGCATTTCTGAAGGCAATGGGCTGGCACGAGTGCACAGTCAGGGCATTGAAAATCCAGAAGGAAGCCTTCCGGGAGCGGGAACGCGATCTGACGAAGGCGGAATATCTCCGCCTGCTGAAGACCGCAAAGGAGAAGGGGAAGATGCGTCTTTACTGGATCATGCAGGTGCTGTGCGCTACGGGGATCCGCGTGAGCGAGCTGCGCTACATCACTGTGGAATCACTGCAGACCGGGAGCGCGCGGGTCTGCTCCAAAGGAAAACAGCGGACGGTGCTGTTGCCCGCGGCGCTCTGCCGGAAGCTGCGCAGATACGTTACTGCGCACGGGATCACCGAAGACAGCATTTTTGTGACCAGAAGCGGAAAACCGGTCGACCGGAGCAATATCTGCCACGACATGAAGGCGCTCTGCGAAGAGGCCAACATCTGCCGGGAGAAGGTATTCCCGCACAACCTCCGCCATTTGTTTGCCGTCACATATTATAAGGCAAAGAAGGATATCTCCCACCTGGCGGACCTGCTTGGGCACGCGAGCATCAACACCACGCGTATCTACACACTCGTCAGCAGCGAGGAGCAGAAGCAGCAGATCGAATATCTGGGGCTGGTCGTGTGAGAAAAGCTGTTTCGGAAAGGGGCTGTAAAACGCGCTGCATGACTGTATGAAAAACGGCTATTTTGTGCAGGATGCCAGGACATAAAAATACCGCATAATATCTGTTATGCGGTAAAAAACAGTCATTACATATGTATCCATCCTTTAGCAATTTTTATTCTAGCACTCCAGTGCAAAAAATTCAACATAAAAATTACACAAAAAGCAGACCGGGGAGAAAATATTCTCCGGTCGGGATCTGTCTGCCCTCAGAGGGCATCTTCTTTCACTTTACAGCCGCGTTAAAGACATTTCAAGCGGCATTTCTTTTTGTCAATACCCCATAACAGATATTATGCGGTGATCAGCTGTCGTTCAACAGTGCGTCTGAAAAAAAGAAGAATGGAGAATGTGGAATGCAAAGGAAAGTGAAAAAAACATTGTCATTCCTGATGGCGCTAGTCATGGTGGTATCCCTGCTGTGCGGGGGCGGTATTTCCGCAATCGCGGAGGGAGCCGTGCTGACAGAACCCGTCACGGAGGGCGGTACGGAAGCGGAAACAACGCCCCAGACCGCCGCGTATGAGGCGGAAACACCGGCGGCGTTCCAGGAGGAGACAGCAGGCGTGCCTGTGACGGAGCCTGCACCACAGGAGAGCGGGACAGAGGACGGAACGCTCCCGTCCGAGACACTGACGGAGGCAGTCAGCGAGATCGGGACGGAGCTGACAGAAAACAATGCTGCGTCGGAAAATGTGACGGAGACGTCGGGCGAGACAGACAGCGAGGCCGTCAGTGAAGAGGGCAGCGAGACGGACAGCGAATCCATCAGTGAAGCGGGCAGTGAGACTGAAAGCGAAACTGCCACAGAAGAGAAAACCACTGAGCAGGAAAGCGAATCGGAGAAGGCTACGGAAGCAGGGAAGCCGGAGTTTGCGTATGAGCAAATCGTGGACGGTGTTCTTGTAAGCATCTATGCGCCGGAAGGGATCCTTCCCGAGGGGACAACCGTGACGGTAAGGCCGCTTACTGCAGATATGCTGCAGACGATGGAGAAAACAATTAACGATTCTCTGGCGGGAGAAGAAAAAGAGATTGTCCAGCTCATTGGTTTTGATATTACCTTCTGCGATGCCAACGGAAATGAGATGCATGAACTGGACGGGCAGGTGAGCATCCGATATTCCGGTATGGATATCGTGAAGGAAGCGGAGGAAGCGCGGGTCTATCACGCCGATGAAAACGGAAACATCACAAATGCGCTGACGGAAGCCGCGGCTCCGTCCGGTACGGTGGGGTTTACCTCGAATAAATTTTCACCGGTGCTGTATGCGTTGTATGCTGCGGATGAGGATGGTAAATACCATGTGAATTTCTACAGTCAGGATGGACAGACGGTTCATCAGACGGTTGATGTTAATGAGGGAGAGACGGTCAGCTATACAGCAGATGCAGGTCTTCTGGAAATGGAAGGAATGCTTTTCTGTGGATGGTCTACAGAAAAGCAGGACGAAACGCCTGTTTCGCAGCTTGAAGCTTTTGATTTTAGTCAGTCTGTCAGCAGTGTACTGACGGGAGATGAGAGGACGCTGAATCTTTATGCGTGGTATGGCAAAAAGGTTGTCGTGTCGTTTGTCTCAAACGGGGGCACAGCAGTACCGACGCAGAACCTGGTGGAAGGAGAAAAGGCTGCAGCGCCTGCACCGACGCGGGTTGGCTATACCTTTAAAGGCTGGTCCTCTGACCCGGAGGAGTACACGGCATTTGATTTTGATACGCCCATTAACGAAGATATCAGGCTTTACGCTTTCTGGGATGCCCAACTGGTGCCGGTCAAGCTTGTCTATATGTATGAGAATGCGGATGATGATGGGTATACTCCGGCAGGAGCAAGCACCACGGTATATGCTCCGGCGGGAAGCTATCTTTCCATTGATAAGAGCACTATTACCAGAATCGGTCAGACCCATAGCGTGCGCTATGCAGAAAACCCTGACGGAGAGCTGACGGGCTATGCAGCAAATGACGCCAGTGGAACTGGGAACGCTTCGATTGACGATGTGCGCGATACCTATTATCAATATTCCAGCGCATCAAACAGGCGCCAGGTGATGCCGGACGGCTCCACGGTAATGCTGGTTTACTATAACCGCGCGCGGGTAACGCTGACATTTACATATGCTTTGAACAGCAACGGGTCGATTGATATCGATCAATATATAACAGCGGACAACCAGACAAAGTATGGGGTTGTATATACAGCAACAACAAGGACGACTGGTCGATACCCGAACCAGACGACGTATAACGGATTTGTTTATTCCTTTACCGCGAAGTATGGACAGAATATTGTCCCGGTCTGGGCACAGGTTGGATGGGTAGAAAACGATAGCTCGGGCAGTAATACTTTTGATACATGGGGGTGTCCGGATGAGCATATGCAGACGACGAATATGTATACGCTGGAGTCATCCTTATTTATGAATGGAAGCAGTGGCTTGAGCATAAAGAATGGCGTGCTGGTGGGAACCGGAGCGCTGACCGCCCAGGGGCATAGTGTTACAAAGCTCTGGGGGATTTATGCCAGGACAACCCTGCCGGGTGAAACAGCCGATTTTACGTACCAAAATAAAGACTATACTATTTATGCAGATGCCTGCCAGATGATCATGACTAGCACTGGCACTGTAGGCTACAAAGCTCTGGAGGGATGTACACCCATTGCAGGGCAACCAACGCTGCGAACTACTTATAATAGAGAGATGTCAATAAATGCCGTTACTGTTAATAGCGGTTCGCTTAAAAATAAGTTTGACTCAGTATTTCCTGATAGCATTAGTAACGGGGAAAGATGTCAGATCCTTCTCTATGACCGCAGGGAATTTACGTTAACGCTTTATACGCAGACAGACGATTTAGGCATCAAAAACGCAAGCTATCTCTACGGCGACTGGATTTATAACGACGACAGGGATCTGCTTAAAATTACAGAGCCGAACATGAAAAAAGAAGGGTATCGCTTTGCAGGGTGGTATACAGACCCGGATTGTATGGCGGGAACGGAGTATGTCCCGGATGAAAATTCCCGGATTACCGGAAATCTGGATCTTTATGCAAAGTGGGAGCCGAGCCAATACCTTGCACAATACTATCTGTATACGGATGATACAACTCCGTATGCGGAGCAGGGCTTTGCGGACGGCGGCACAATTGACGACAAGCTGGTTCCGCAGGCTGTCCAGAGTATCTTTAAAGGCTGGTACTGGTATCAAAATGGAAGGCTGGAGAGCTTTGACTTTACCTCAGCGGTAGGTGAGGCGCATGTGGATGAAAACGGCGTCCTGAAGCTCTATGCTGTATGGGAGGGCTCGACTGGCAAGGTAAGCTATGTTCCTGGTATCGGCGGCGACAACCAGACACAGGAGGTTGTCGATACACGTGATTTTGAGATTAATGAGGCTTCTGTGCAAATGCCAGATTATACAGACGTGTGGCCAACCGGGGTACCGACAGACGGCACGCTCAAATTTGTCGGCTGGAAGGCTCCGAACGGAGAAATCTACCAGCCGGGAAGGTACGTACCGGTGACGCGTACCTATATGCAGTTTGAGGCGCAGTGGTCCGCGGATGCTGTGACGCTGATCTACGATGCGAATGGAGGTACCGGTTCGAACGTAACGGAGAGCTGGGCGCGCAGCAGCGCGGTGACGGCTTGGGATAACATGGACGGTCAGACTCCGCATTTCACACGGACAAATTACGAGCTGCTCGGCTGGGATGAGGATCCAAATGCTGTGACTCCAACTTATGAACTGGGAGCAGGTACCATTGTTCTTGATAAGGATACGACAACGCTTTACGCTATCTGGAAGCGCCGTACGGTGAACCTGACCATTAAAAAGAGCGTAACCGGAAACATGGGCGATGTGTCAAAAGAATTTACTTTCAGCTACAGCTATACAGATGGCAATACAACAGTTGACAAGAATTTCAGGATAACAAATGGTGGTGAATACACGATCTCGGATGTTCCTGTTGGCGTGACATTAAAGCTGCAGGAGCAGGGGGATTTCGGATACCGGGTTACAGCGGTATACAATGGTCAGACACTCTATGATGGTGCAGCAAATGAGACTGAAATGCTGTTTCCGATCGTAGAGGGAGCCGATAAGATTGAGATTAACAATCATAGGGATGCCGTACCGGATACCGGTGTCATGCTGGATTCCATGCCGTACATCATCATCCTTGTGCTCGTGCTTGCAGGAGCGATCCTGTTTGCAGTCAGCAGACGCAGGAAATACCGTGTCTGACCGGCGGAGGATGCAATGACGACGGACAGAAGGGAAGGAGACAGAAGCGCCCGGCAGAGACCGGGCAACGCGGCGGAAATTGGACAGGGCACATGGAGAAGCCGGACATCAGAGCCGGAGCAGGCTGCCCGTGAAGAAAAGGATGCACAGCGGCAGCGTTCACGTGCAAGAGGCTCACGCTCCGCCCGTGCCAAGAAACAGCGGCAGCAGGAACAGCTCCGAAGAGGCTATCTGGATCTGCTTGTCCGGGTGATACTGCTGGCGGCAGCGGGCTGGCTCCTTCTCACACAGGTTTTTCTGATAACACAGGCGTCCGGGAACGGCATGTTCCCGGCGCTGAAAGACGGCGACCTGGTGTTTGCCTTCCGGATGCAGCAGGAATACGCCAAGAATGATGTGGTGGTTTACGAAGCGGACGGGGAGGAGCGTATCGGGCGCATTGCTGCACGGGAGACGGATGTGGTGACGCTGGACGACAGCGGCACGCTCCTCGTCAACGGAACCGCGCAGAGCGGCGAGATCCTCTATCCGACCTATGCGGAGGGAGAACTGGAGTACCCCTATACGGTGCCGGAAGGGCATGTATTTGTGCTTGGCGATTACCGGACGCAGACGGAAGACAGCCGCATCCTGGGGGCGATCCCCGTGAAGGATGTGAAGGGGAAGGTTATCACGATCCTCCGCAGACGGGGGCTATAGGCCTCAACACAATGTATGATCTGCCAGAAGGCTTTTCATAAAAAACAAAATTATAAAATTCCAGGGAGGAAAAAATCATGAAAATGAAAAAAATTGCAGCAATTGTATTTTCAGCAATGATGATGCTGAACATGGGCACCGCAGTATTTGCGGAGGGAATTCAGGATGTACAGGATATACAGCCCACCATTAAAAAGACCTACCAGGTCAACCATGGTACGGCTCCTGCAGAAACCTTCACTTATAACTTTGTGCCTGTATCCTATACAAACGGCGACGGTGAAACAGTAGCGGGGGCCGAGATTCCCGCAATTGCTCCTGTAACGATTGCTTTCGATCAGGCGATCTCAGAAACAACTGTGAAGGAGGTAGATGTACCTATTAATGTTGCTAATTACCAGTTGGGTACTTATACCTATAATGTGTCTGAGGCTTCCGGCAATACAGCAGGTGTTAGCTACTCCGAGGAAAATTTGTATCTGGTTCTGACTATCATCCGTGATGAGGATAGCAATAAGCATTATGTTGCAGCGCTGCACTATGAAGATGCTAACGGCAGCAAGACCGATAATGATCTGACCAACAACTACGACTCCGGTTCTCTGACCGTTACCAAGCACATTGCGGGTAACATGGCTGAGATGAGCAAGAAATTTGCTTTTACAATTTCTTTTGCGAACCCGGCAGGTCGTGAGATCAAGAGTGCAATTAGCACCGATGCAACGAGCGGCACATGGAGTGCTGATGGTCTTACCTACACCATCGATCTGGGCAATAATGAATCTGTGAAATTCGATAACATTCCGGCAGGCGTTTCCTATACCGTAAGTGAGGATTCTGAGAATTATACTTCAGACAAAACAGATGACAAGGTGCAGGGCGACATAGCAGCAAGTGATGCTGACACCGTTTCCTTTACGAACACGCTGACAAATGGAACTATCGATACCGGTATCAACCTTGACAGCATGCCGTACATCATGATCCTCTGCCTGGTTGCTGTATGCGCAGTGGTTCTGTTTGTAAGAAAGCGCACCTCTGCAAACCGTTAAGAATTGTAACAGATAAGATGTGGGACATCCCACGGAAATGAGCGGTTTTCCAAAGCACCGGAGTTTTTTCCGGGGCGGGAGCCGCATGAGATGACACATGATACAGGGAGTGGAACTGTATGCGTTTAGCGGGAGCATTTTTAAGGGCGGCGAACGCCCTGGTCTCCTTTGTTACAGCACTATGTCTCTGCACGGCAGGGCTTTACTCCGTCTACGCGCTGTGGGACAACAGCCGCGTGTATTCGGCGGCGGAGGATGTGCAGGCAGACATGATAAAGCTGAAGCCCGTGGTGATCGAGGCGGGCGGCGCTTCCTTTGAGGAGCTGCTGGCGGTCAATCGGGACGTCTGCGCGTGGATCACGATAGACAACACAAACATTGATTACCCCGTTTTGCAGGGGAAAACAAACCTTACCTATATCAATACCGATGTATACGGGAAATTTGCCCTGGCAGGCAGCATTTTCCTGGATTCCCGCAATGACCGCGGGTTCGGTGACACCTGTTCGCTGCTCTACGGGCATCATATGGCGAATGGGAACATGTTCGGAGACCTCGACAAATTCGAGGAGGAATCTTTTTTCCGGAAGAATAAGACAGGGACGCTGTTATTGCCGGATAAGACCTATGATCTGGAAATCTATGCCTGTCTGCTGGTGCCGGCGTCCGAGGATATGATCTTTGACCCGCAGCAGTACCAGGATGACATAAATCCCCTGCTGGATTTCGTGGAACAGGAAGCGCTCTATTATGACGCGGAAACTGTCGCAGCGCTGCGGCAGACAAACGGAGGAAGCCAGATCCTGGCGCTTTCCACCTGCTCCTCGGAATTTACCGACGCAAGGACCATTATTCTGACAGTGATGCAACCACATGTCAGTGAATAGGAGGATATGAAAGATGAAGACATGGAGACATGGAATGCTGGCGGCGCTCGCGTTTGCTGTGTTTGGCGTGCTGGGATGCATGCCGTCGGGAGCAGCGGCTGCCGGGACAGCTGAGGCGCTTATCACGGAGGTGCCGGTGCAGATCGTACTCACCGGAACACAGCCGGAGGAGGCGGAGGACTTTGCAGTAGTCCTGCAGGCGGAGAATGCGTCGAACCCGATGCCGCAGGGCAGCGCGGACGGCGTCTGCACACTGACGGTTTCCGGGG
>CABRSG010000048.1 GCA_902473545.1 uncultured Lachnospiraceae bacterium
GGGAGATACTTTTAAGGGAATACAATCTGAAAACTGTGATCGATTTTCGGACGGATACCGAGCGTGAAGAAAAGCCGGACCCGGAGATAGAAGGTGTGCGACTTATCATCAATCCCATCGCGGAAGAGGAAACGATGGGGATCACGAGAGGCAAAAGAGGGCTTCTGGAACTGCTGGATCTGAAACGGGACGCGGACGAATTGATGATGGAAATCTATCCCCGGCTGGTGGGAGATGAGCTGTCGCGGGAGCGTTATGCCAGGTTTTTCGAGTTCCTGCTTGCGCAGGAGGAGGGCGCTGTTCTCTGGCATTGCAGTGCGGGAAAGGACCGCGCCGGTCTTGGCGCGGCACTGGTTTTATCGGCGCTGGGAGTGCCGGAGGGCATTATCCGGGAGGATTACCTGCTGACGAACACTTATATGCAGACGGCAAATGATCTTCTGATCGCGCAGCTCGCGAAAGCTTCCGGCGTGAGCGCGGAAAAGCTTGCGAAGGTGAAAAGCATCTTCGATGCGAAAGAAGCCTATTTTGACAGCGCGCTGAATTACATCAAAAATGAGTACGGAACAGCAACGGAATATCTGAAAAAAGCGCTTGGCATGGACGAAGGGAAGCTGCAGAAAATGCAGCGGATGTATCTTACTGAAGCATAGCAGACGCGCAGGAAAAGGACCGGGTGCTCCGGCAGAAATGTGAAAAAGACCGGACAGACTGCCGGTACGGTAAATTATATAAAGAAAGCTGTGTGATAGAGATGAATGCAGAGGCATTAAAGAAGCATATTTTTGATACGATAAAAGAGTGGCAGATTAAGCTTGGATACATGGAAGAGGATATGAAGCTCTATTATCCGGCAGAATCCCTGAAAGCTCTCCTGGGGCTTTCAGAGGAAGCTGGGCAGGAGGAACTTGAGAGGGCACTTGCCGCTTTCGCAGAAGAGGTACATCCTCTGATGGGAGAATTAAAGGTCTCCCACAATGGCGAGCGCTATTGCCTGGATATTCCGCCGAAAGGGTGCGCCTACATTGCAAATGAAGTGCCGGAACCGGCATTTTTAAAGAAGCTTCTGGCGGTGATCACAGCGCCGGGAAAGACGCTTGATGATGTGCGGCAGTGTTTTGCTGATTACGCCGCCGGGCAGCAGGTCGGCTTTGTGGAAAAGGACGGAGCGCACAATGGTTTGGGACATGTTTTTTACTTCGCGGAAGGCGCGGACGACTGCTATGTCTACTGCGTGGAGGAGAACGAATTTGGGCTTACCTACCACCGTTTTGGAAAAGAGGATTATGAACATGACCTGATATGAGCGGGACGCGCAGGCGTCCGGATAAGGTCTATTTCAGTCCCTCTCTGCATAGACTGCTAAGAGACTATGCAGGGAGGGATTTTTGTGGAATTATTGAAGAAAAATATACATATGATGCGTGAGAAGGGGAGAACCGTCAACCGGATCACACTGGAGGAGGACTGCAATGTGCCGGACTCCCAGGCGGATGCAGAGCGCATCATTCAGAACAAGGCGGAGGTAAAGATCGAGGACGTGCAGGTGGACGTCGACCAGATTACCATTACGGGCGTTCTGCAGGTTTGCGTGCTTTATATTGCGGACACGCCGGAGCATCCGCTTGGCAGGCTGGATGCAAAGCTGTCATTTAAGGAAAAGCAGAACCTGCCGGGAGCCGTTCCGGGGGAGAATGTGCATTTGAAATGGGACGTGGAGGACATCAATGTATCGCTGATTAATTCCAGAAAGCTGAGCATGAAGGCGCTGCTTGCCTTTACCGCCTCGACGGAGGAAATCTATGACGCGCAGGCGGCGGTGGAGCTGCACGGCGTTTCCGAGGTGAGCACGCTGACGAAGGATCTGGAGCTGCTGCAGCTTGCCGTCCAGAAAAAGGATATCCTGCGCATCAAAGACGAGGCGACCGTTTCCTCCAATAAACCCAACATTGCAAATGTTTTGTGGGAGAGCATCCAGCTTCGCGGGACCGACAGCCGTGTGCTGGACGGACAGCTTGATATCAAGGGCGAGCTGTTTGTGTTCGTGCTGTATGAAGGAGACGACGAAAACCGCACGAAGCAGTGGCTGGAGACGGCGCTGCCGTTCCAGGGAACGATTGAGTGCAAGGAATGCACGGCGGATATGATTCCGCAGATCGACATCGTGCTCTCGCAAAGCAGCCTGGAGGTTCTGGAGGATTACGACGGCGAGCGCCGCCTGCTTTCCATCGAGGCTGTGCTCGATCTGGATATCAAGCTGTACGTGGAGGAGCAGGTGCGGGTTCTGGAAGATATCTATTCCCCGGTACGCAATCTGCAGCCGGTCACACAGCAGCAGGTTTATGAAAGTCTCCTGGTGAAGAATTTTTCCAAAATCCGCGCGAGTGAGCGCATCCGACTGGACGGAAAACAGCCGCGTGTACTGCAGACCTGCAGCAGCCGCGGGGAGGTGCGCATCGACAACACCGCAATTACAGAACAGGGAATCGAGGTGGAGGGCGCGGTCTTTGTGACCATTTTGTATGTCTCCTCGGACGACCGGGCGCCCTATGCGGTCATGGAGGGCGCCGTGCCGTTTACGCAGCTCATCGAAGTGAAGAATATTACGCCGGAGTGCCGGTTTACCTTGCAGACCGATCTGGAGCAGCTATCTACGACCATGATCGACAGCGAGGAGATTGAGGCGAAGATCATTGTGAACCTCAACGCCTTTGTGGTGCGCGTTCACCATGAGCAATGTATTGTGGACATTGAAGAAAAAGAAATGGATCTGAAGAAGCTGCAGGAGCTTCCGGGCATTGTCGGATACATTGTGCAGCCGGGGGATACCCTGTGGGAGATTTCCAAGCATTATTTCACGACGCCGCAGCGGATATGCGCGCTGAATAAAGTGGAAGAAAAGGACGTCCGGCCGGGAACGCGGCTGATCATTTTGAAAACAGTGAGCTGACAGTGGTTGCAATCCTGCACAGAACATGATACAATTTTAGTAGAATTGTATACAAAATACGAGTGGGGTACAAGATGAAGGAAATTAAACTGAAAGCAAAGGCGAAGATCAATCTTGGTCTTGATGTACTGCGAAAAAGAGAAGACGGCTATCATGAAGTACGAATGATTATGCAGACGATTCCGCTGTACGATAAGCTGACAATCCGCACGGCGGAGGATGCGCAGATTCGTGTTCAGACGAACCTGCATTTCCTGCCGGTCGGGGAGGACAATCTGGCGTACCGGGCGGCAAAGCTGCTGATGGACGAGTTTCAGATAAAGCAGGGCGTGGAGATAGAGCTTGCTAAATATATTCCGGTGGCGGCTGGTATGGCGGGCGGAAGCTCCGATGCAGCAGCCACGCTGGTGGGTGTGAATAAATTGTTTGAGCTGGGGCTGTGCACAGAGGAGCTGATGGCGCGCGGCGTAAAAATCGGGGCGGATGTTCCCTTCTGCGTTATGCGCGGAACGGCGCTCGCGGAGGGGATCGGCGAGAAGCTTACGCCGCTGCCGACCATGCCGAAATGTCACATCCTGATCGCAAAGCCAGGCATCCATGTATCGACAAAATTTGTGTACGGAAACCTGCGGGCGAACGAATTAAAGGAGCATCCTGATATCGACGGACAGATCAGGGCGTTAAAGCGCGGCGACCTTTATGAGCTTGCGCGCCTTATGGGAAATGTACTGGAAACTGTTACTATCCCGGAGTATCCGGTCATCCGCCGGATCAAAGAATCCATGATAGAATGCGGCGCGCTGAATGCAATGATGAGCGGAAGCGGCCCGACTGTGTTTGGACTTTTTCAGGACGAGGAGGCGGCAAAGGAGGCTTACCGCGTGCTCAGCGGGGGAGAGGACGCGAAGCAGGTGTATCTTGTATGAGCGCATTCCGAATGTTTTTCGTGATCTAGCCGATATCATAAGGACAAAGCTATAATGTACGGAGGAGAAAATGAACGATAATTTCCATGTGGATATGAACGAATACCTTCCGCTGCGGGATGTGGTATTTAATACATTGCGAAAAGCAATTTTAAAGGGAGAATTAAAGCCGGGCGAGCGCCTGATGGAAATTCAGCTTGCACAGCGTCTTGGTGTGAGCCGCACACCTGTGAGGGAAGCAATCCGCAAGCTGGAGCTGGAGGGGCTGGTAAATATGATGCCGCGGCGCGGAGCTGTGGTGGCGGAGATCACCCTGCAGGATCTGGAGGATGTGCTGGAGGTGCGCGCTGTGCTGGAGGAGCTTGCCGTACAGAAGGCGTGCGAAAACATCACTGAGGATCAGCTGCGCGATCTGAAAAAGGCGGCGAATGACTTCAAGCGCAGTCTGGAGGCTGACAATCTGCTTGCCTGTGTGGAGACCGATATGGCATTCCACGAGATCATTTACAGCGCGGCAAACAATCGTCGTCTGCAGCAGATGCTCCAGAATATCCGCGAGCAGATGTACCGTTATCGTCTGGAATATCTGAAGGATAAGCGGATGCATCGCCTGCTGGTGGAGGAGCACGATACCATCCGCCGCGCTTTAAAGAAGAGGGATGCGGCGAAGGCGGGAAGCGCGATGCGCACGCATATCGACAACCAGAAGGAATCTATGGTGCGCAGTCTGACCGGAAGCGTTGACGCTTAATAAAAAGAAAGCGGGCTGAGGTATTTTGTACCCCAGCCCTTGTATCTACACTTCAATTAATTCATATTCATCGGTTCCGATACCGATTTTCTTTGCATGCGCAATGCAGGATTTCCAGTTTGTATCCGGATGATTCATGTGGAAATGGTCGTGTCCGGCGTGATCGTGTTTCTGGCGCGCTTCATCGAGGATACTTCCGTGGATGACAGGCTGCGCGTTCACCGCGTCCGCACATGCCACGTCGAGCGCTACCGGGTCGAAGGAGGCGAACATACCAACGTCCGGCACGATCGGGAGATCATTTTCCGCGTGACAGTCACAGTTCGGGGAAATGTCGATCACCAGGCTGATGTGGAAGTTTGGTCTGCCGTCGATGACCGCCTTGGAATATTCGGCAATCTTGCAGTTTAAGATATCGTTTGCTTCGTCGCTTGCTGCTTCTACCGCATCTTTCGGACAGACGCCGATGCATCTGCCGCAGCCTACGCATTTATTGTGATCGATGGAAGCCTTTCTGTCCGTCACGACAGCGGCTCCGTGCGCGCAGATCCGTGTGCAGGCTCCGCAGCCCACGCAGGCGTCCGCATTTACAGACGGTTTTCCCGCGCTGTGCATTTCCATTTTTCCGGCGCGGGAACCGCAGCCCATGCCGAGATTCTTCAGAGCGCCGCCGAAGCCGGTCGCCTCATGTCCTTTAAAATGATTCAGACTAATGACGATATCGGCGTCCATCACGGCGCGTCCGATCTTCGCTTCCTTTACATAATCGCCGCCCTCTACCGGAACCAGCACATCGTCCGTGCCCTTCAGACCGTCGGCAATCAGAATGTGACATCCTGTGGAAAACGGGGAGAATCCGTTCACATAAGCGCTCTCGATATGATCCAGCGCATTTTTGCGACCACCGACATAAAGCGTATTGCAGTCCGTCAGAAACGGTTTGCCGCCCAGCTCCTTCACGATGTCGACCACCGTCTTTGCGTAATTCGGGCGCAGGTAGGCAAGGTTGCCCGGCTCGCCAAAGTGGATTTTAATTGCCGTGTATTTATTTTCAAAATCTATGTCGGCGATGCCCGCTTTTTTAATCAGATGCGCAAGCTTCTTCTGCAGAGTGTGGTTTCCGTCTGTGCGCAGGTTGGTAAAATAAACCTTTGACTTTTCCATTATGTACCTCCTGTAAGTAATTTTTAGTTGTAGTTTATTATATATCACAGGAGGCGGTTCGTACAAGTGGATTTTGTATTACTCTTTACAAAAGCATCATTTTGCGTTTGTCTCTGCCTTGCCGGAAACGGCATCCGGTCCCGTCTCGCCTGCGATGTGCGGCGGACGGAACGGATAGATACTTTCATAAGATTCCAATTCGTAATCGCTCTGCGGCGCCGAAGGAATCAGCCCGGTGCAGTCTGTCCGGGAAGCGGACTTTCCAAGGTAATCGTAGGACTCGATAATCGTCTCGTTCGTTTCTTTTTGCTTCATACGTAAAGTCTCCTTTTTTGTAAACGCATGGTTATTCCCGCGAGGTATTTGATTTTTCAAAAAGTAGTGTGTGCAGAATCGGAAAATTCATGCGGGAAGCCAGAAAAGAAACCTGAAATTATCTTATTCGTTGAATAAATTATATCTGAATTATACAATCATTATCTTCCGCATCAGGATTGCCTGCGCTATAATACTTGTAAATTCAGTAATGAAAGGAGCGATTTATAATGAAGGTATCTATTGCAGATAATATCAGAAAATTTCGGAAAGAGGGCGGGTTTACGCAGGAGCAGCTTGCGGAGGCGTTCGGGGTGAGTATCGGCGCGGTTTCAAAGTGGGAGCTTGGCGTATCTACGCCGGATCTGGAGATGATCATGGGGCTTGCGGATTTTTTTGAGGTTTCAGTGGATGTGCTTGTGGGATACGAGATGCAGAGCGGAACCATGGAGGCAATGCTGCAGAGGATGCGGGCGTGCCTGAGAGAGAAGCGCCTGCGCGAAGGAACTGCCGAGGCAGAAAAAGCGCTGCAGAAATATCCGAATCATTTTGTGATCGTGTACGAGAGCGGGGAGCTTTATTTTCTGCTGGGCATTGAGGAGAGAGATCAGCAGGCGGCAAAGCGTGCAGTCAGCCTTTATGAGCGCGCGCTGCAGCTTCTTTCTCAGAATACGGATCCGGATATCAGCGAGGTGTCCATCCGTATTCGAATTGCGCAGAATTATCTGGTTCTCGGGCAGGCGCAGCAGGCATTGGGCATTCTGGAGCAGAATAATCCCTGCCGTGTGAATGACAGTCTGATAGGAGATACTTACGCAGGCACGCTTCACGAGCCGGAAAAGGCGTTTCCCTATCTGGAGCGCGCTTTCTCACAGTGCATTACAACCATCGTGCGGACGATAAACGGATACGCAAATGCATATGAGGATCTTGGAAATTATGAGGAAAGCATAAATGCCTGCGAATGGCTGCTGGGATTCCTGGACAGCCTGAAAAGAAAGGAAGATGCCGTTTCCTTTTCCGATAAGCATGGGGCGGTGATGCTGGCAGCCTGTGCGGACATGGCGCAGAGAAAAGGGGAGACGGATAAAACCGCACAGCTTTTAAAGAGGGCATATAACCTTGCCGTGCGATTTGATGAGAGCCCGGTTTATAGCCTGAAGGGAATCCGTTTCTGCGAGAAAATTGAAGATACGGCGACTGCGTTCGACGATTCCGGGGAGACGGCAAGGGAAGCAGTTGAGCATTATCTGCAGGAGCACCAGAACAACGAACTGCTCCAAAACTGGAAGATGCTGTCCGGGCGAGGATAATTTCATGGACAGCAGCCTGTGAAATATGGTATGATACCTAACAGAGGTGCTTTATGGAAAAAACAGTATGTCAGAAAACCGGAATTAAAGAAAAGGTGCTGGACGCGCTGGTGCAGTATGCGCAGGAGTGCCAGATTCAGCGTGTGATACTATTCGGTTCGCGGGCGCGGGGAGACTTTAAAGAAAGAAGTGACATTGACCTGGCAGTGCTTGGGGGAAACACCGATAAATTCACGCTTCTGGCGGATGAGGAAGCGCCGACGCTTCTGAACTTTGATGTGGTGAATCTTGGGGCTGCTGTCCAGCCGGAGCTTCGGGCGGCAATCGAGGAAGAAGGGATACTTCTGTATGAAAAAATTTGAGAATTTTTGCAGTGCGTATAGAAATCTGGGAGACATTTTTAATTATACCGAGCCATACGGAAATGTTGAACTGACGGGAATGGTTGGTTTATATGAGGTTTGCTTTGAACAATCCTGGAAGGCGATGAAGGAGCTTTTGGAAAGAGATGGATTTGCGGAAGGCAAAACCGGCTCTCCTAGGCAGATTTTGAAAACGGCATATCAGGCTGGAATGATTGCGGATGAGGATTTGTGGATGTCAGCGCTGGTGGCGCGAAACAATGTGACGCATGCGTATAACAGGGCGATTGCTGTGGACATTATAAAAGAAACGAAGGAACACTTTTACCAAATGTTTGGAAAGCTAAAGGAAACAATAGAAAAAGAGTGGTTGGAATGATAGATTTAAAAATAATTGCCGCGCCGGTGATCGGCGGTCTGATCGGTCTTATCACGAACGGGATTGCCATCAAAATGCTGTTCCGCCCGTTCCATCCGGTGAAAATCGGCAAATTTACCCTGCCGTTTACGCCGGGACTGATCCCAAAGGAACAGCCCCGGATCGCAAAAGCAATTGGCAAGGTGATCGGGGATAAACTGCTTGATAAAGACACGCTGCAGAAAGCGCTCGCATCGGATACGCTGCACGGCGCTTTTGACAAAAAGGTGGACAGCGTGATAGAAAAGCTTGGTCACGAAGAGGGGACGGTGCATGAATTTCTGGAGCAGAAAGGGCTGTATCTTCCGGTTGATTCCGCCGTGGAATATGTGGGAGATAATGTGTCCGCTTATGTGACGGAGCGGCTCATTTCGCAGAAGATCGGGGACATCATTCTGGATTATGCGATCGAGGAGGTTTTGTCGAATTTAAACACCATGGTGGCAATGGTAGCGGAGCCGGCGATCCGCAAGTCGCAGGAGACGATCGCGCAGCGGATCGACGAGGTGATCGGGGAGCAGTGTCCGGAAATCATTAAGGGCTATATTGACGATGAATACCGGAAATGGATGGACAAGCCGATAAAGGAGGCAGCCATCTGGCTCTGGCAGAAAAAAGATATGTTCAAGGAAAAGATATGGAATCTGTATCTGGAGATACTGGAAAAGAAATCCGGGCGCTTTATCGAGCGGCTGGATGTTTCTGGTATTGTCGAGGACAAGATCAACGAGTTTGATATGAGGGAGCTGGAGGCGCTGATCATGGAGATCTCACGCAAAGAGCTGAACGCGCTGGTGTGGATGGGCGGTCTGCTCGGTGCGGTGATCGGCTTTGTGAACCTGCTTTTCTGAAGCAAAGTATTTTGTGATAGAGAGGAATTGTTATGCTGAAAATAGGAAATCATCTGTCCTCCTCGAAGGGGTATCTTGCGATGGGGAAAACGGCGATAAAGCTGGGCGCGAATACGTTTGCTTTTTTTACCAGAAACCCGCGCGGCGGAAAGGCAAAGGAGATCGATCCGGCGGACACGGCGGCGTTTCTTAAGCTTGCGAAGGAACAGGGGTTTGCAAAGCTGGTGGCGCATGCGCCCTATACCTTAAATCCCTGCTCGGCGGACGCGCATCTGCGAGAATTTGCGAAAAATACCTTTGCGGACGATTTGAAAAGGCTGGAGTACACGCCGGGAAATTACTACAATTTTCATCCGGGCAGTCATGTGAAGCAGGGCTCAGAAGTTGGAATTGCCTATACAGCGCAGATGTTAAACGAAACGCTCACAAAGGAGCAGAGCACGACGGTCCTGCTGGAGACGATGTCAGGCAAGGGCAGCGAGATCGGGCGGAATTTTGAGGAGCTGCGCGCCATTCTGGATAAGGTGGAGCTGCAGGAAAAGATGGGCGTTTGCCTGGACACCTGCCATGTATGGGACGGCGGCTATGATATTGCGGGAAATCTGGACGGCGTTCTGGAGGAGTTTGACCGCATCATTGGGCTTGAGCGTCTATGCGCGATCCACTTAAACGACAGCATGAACCCGCTCGGCAGTCATAAGGACCGCCATGCGCGGATCGGCGAAGGGCAGATCGGGCTGGAGGCACTGGTGCGCGTGATCAATCATCCGAAGCTCTGCCATCTCCCGTTTATTCTGGAGACGCCGAACGATGACGAGGGTTATGCGCGGGAGATCGCGCTGCTCCGCAGCCGCGCAAAAGGAGGTATGCTATCTGTATGTGGAAATTGGGGGATATGACAGAAAAGACAGAAAAGCTGCAACGGCTTCTGCAGGAAAAAGGCAGACTCGCGGTTGCGTATTCCGGGGGAATTGATTCGCATTTTCTTCTGGCGGCGGCACTGCGTGCGCTTGGAAGAGACAGTGTGCTGGCAGTGCTTTGCCGGGGGCTGATGATGCCGGAGGCGGAGGTGCGCGAGGCGGAAGCGCTTTTAAAAGAGATGGGAGCGGATTACCGTATCCTCGATGTGGATGTGCTTGCTATCCCGGAGTTTGCAGGGAACGATAAGCGGCGCTGCTATTTCTGCAAAAAGCATCTGATGGGCCGGATACAAAAGTGCGCCGCAGAAAATGGATTTCAGACAGTGGCGGACGGAAAAAATGCGGACGATGCGAGGGTATACCGCCCGGGAGCGCAGGCAGCGGAGGAGATCGGCATTGTCTCGCCGCTTTTTGCGTGCGGTTTTACAAAAGCAGACATCCGTGCATACGCAAAGGAGTGGGGGATTTCCATCTGGAATAAGCCGTCGCAGGCGTGTCTGGCATCCCGTTTCCCATACAATACGCATCTGACGGCGGAAAAACTGCAGAAAGTGGGGGCGTCGGAAAAAATCCTGCATGATGCCGGATTTTTGGCGTGCCGTGTGCGGGTACATGATGAAATCGCGCGCATTGAAGTGCCGCGGGAGGACATGGAAAAAATTGTGGGGCTCACCGGGCAGATTCAGAAAATAAAAGAATTGGGATTTTCGTTTGTGACGCTTGATCTGGAAGGAATCCGCAGCGGCGTGTTCGATTGAAGGGAGACTTGTTTTGTGAATACATTGGAAATTTTAAAGCAGCTCGAGGCAGGGCAGATCGACGCGCAGGAAGCGGAGAAAATGCTTAAAATAGAGCCGTTTGAGGAGCTTGGCTATGCAAAGGTGGATTATCACCGCGAGGTGCGCACCGGCGTGCCGGAAATTATTTACTGCGCCGGGAAAACAAAAGAGCAGATCTGCGGAATTGTGAAAAATATGCTGGCGCACGGGGCGGAGCATATTTTCGGGACACGCTGCAGCCGGGAGAAATACGAGGCGGTACTTAACGTGTGTCCGGATATGGAGTACGATGAGACGGCGCGGATCATCAGCCGCGGCAGTCCTGCGCAGCCGCTGAACAACGGCATGATCCTGGTAGCATGTGCCGGGACATCAGATCTGCCGGTGGCGAGGGAAGCGGCACTGACCGCGCGTTTCCTTGGAAATGAAGTGGAAGAGGTTTACGATGTGGGTGTTGCCGGGATTCCCCGCCTGCTTGCAAAGATGGACGTGATCGCCCGTG
>CABRSG010000049.1 GCA_902473545.1 uncultured Lachnospiraceae bacterium
TGCCAGTGGCAGCTCCTGTAGGTGAAAAAAGGAATTTGGAGGAATAAAATCAATGCAGAAACAAATTGACGCATTTATTGACAGCCACAAAGAAGAGATGCTGGAGGATCTGAAAACGCTGGTTCGCATCAACAGCGTCCGCGGAGAGGAAAAGCCCGGCAAGCCTTACGGCGAGGGTCCGGCGGAGGCGCTTGCGGCTGCGCAGAAGATGATAGCGGACTATGGCTTTGCGGCAAAAAATTATGATAATTATGTGGTGACAGGCGATTTTAACGATAAGGAAAAGCAGCTTGACATCCTCGCGCATCTGGACGTAGTGCCGGTGACGGAGGACTGGACAGTTACGCAGCCGTTTGAGCCGGTCGTCGTTGACGGGAAAATTTACGGGCGTGGTACGGCGGACGATAAGGGACCGGCGATCGCAGCGCTCTATGCGATGCGCGCTGTCAAAGAGTGCGGCGTTTCTCTTTCGAAAAATGTACGTCTGATCCTTGGCTCCGATGAGGAGTGCGGCTCCAGCGACCTCGACCACTATTACAGCATCGAGCAGGAGGCGCCGATGACCTTTACGCCGGACGCGGATTTTCCGGTGATCAACATTGAGAAAGGACGTCTGGCAAAATCCTTTACCGCATCGTTTGAAAGTGAGAGAGCGGCGGGGGGCGGCGTGCTTGCGCTGCACGGCGGCGATAAGGTAAATGTGGTTCCGGCAAACGCCTGGGCGTGTGTGGCAGGCGTTTCCATGGAGGACGTGCAGGCGGCGATCGCGGAGGATGCAAGCGGCGTGAAATTCACGGCGGAGACGAAGAAAGCGGGCATTCAGATTACGGCGAAGGGCATTGCCGGTCATGCTTCCACACCGGAGGTTGGAAAAAATGCGATCTGTGCACTGCTGGCGCTTCTTGGGAAGCTTCCGCTTGGCGATGATGCGCAGAACAATGTCTTAAAAGCTGTTGCAGAGCTGTTCCCGTACGGCGACCTTTGCGGCAGGGCGCTTGGCGTTGAGATGGAGGATGAGATTTCCGGCAAGATTACAATGAATCTTGGCGTGCTGGATTTCGACGGCGTTTCTTTAAAGGGAACCTTCGACAGCCGCGTGCCGATCTGCGGGGATGACGGCAATGTAACGGCAGTGATCGCATCGAAAATGCAGGAGAAGGGACTGACGATGGAAGCGGGCGCTATGACACCGCCGCATCATGTGCCGGCGGAGAGTGAATTTGTGCAGACGCTGCTTGCCAGCTATGAGAAATACAGCGGCATCAAGGGTGAACCGCGTGCGATCGGAGGCGGTACCTACGTACATGATCTGGAGCGCGGAGTGGCGTTCGGATGCATGAGTGACGATGTTGACAACCATATGCACGGCGATGATGAATTTATGCTGGTGGATGTGCTGGTGATGAGCGCAAAAATCTTTGCGGATGCAATTTGCAGGCTTTGCAGATAGAAAAGGGAAGGTGTCATGGAAACAAAAAAAGCAGCGGGTTTAAAACCCTGCTGCTTTTAATATTTCCTCTGCTTTTGCGGTATCGTCTGGCACACAGTAAACAACGTAATTTCCTGCGGATTTGATCAGCGCTGCGTCGAGCTTTGCCGCCTCCGGTGCATTGTAGTCGGCAAACAGTTTCGACTGGTTCTGCGCGCGTGTCTGGAAAAGCGTTTCTACTTCGGAGACATAATCGCTGTCCTTACATTTTACGATTACGATCTCGCCGGCATATGCTCCGGAATTTAAGAGAGCAGTGCTTTCCTCAATTTTATCCATATCAACGAAGAATGTGGAAGCGAAGATATCAGAGGAAATTTCAGCCACACTGCTGTCGATGGATTCCTGCAGGTCTGCAGCCAGCTTCGTGATGTCCACCGTTACATCGTCAGATTTTTTGCCGCAGGCGGTCAGCACAAATACCAGTACCAGCGCGGTCAGACAAACCATAATTCTTTTTTTCATAATTTTCAGTCTCCTTTTCTTTGGCATATTTAAGTAAGAGGGACTATACTGTCGGGACATAATGCGTTTTCGTGTAATCAAGCCATTTGCGGCAGTACTCCTGGTTCAGATGGATACCGTCCGAAGCAGCGCCGGAGATGAGAGAGTGCGAGCCGTCCGAGAGCACCTCGTTCAGGTTTATGTAGTGATAGCCCTCCTCTTTGCACATTTCCATGATCTTCAGATTGATAGTGTCCACATTTGCATTGTTTACATAGTCTCCGGTCGTTACCAGAGCCTCCTCAACGTAAATGACAGAATAAACATAGACAACCGGATCGGCGGAAGCGGAGCGTGTTTTGATGTCGCTCAGTACCTTGCGGTAAGATTCCTTCACGGCATCCATATCATATGCGCCAAGCTCGTTTGTGCCAAGCATCATGTAAACTTTCGAAAAATTGATATTTTTCAGCGCATCCATAACAAGCGCGTTGCCCTGTGCTGTCGCGATCTGGGCGTCTGTGTAAAAATTTTCCAGCTCCATACCGACTGCCGTCACAAAGCTGCCCTTTGTGATGCCGGAAAAATTGCGGAAACCATCCATGCGGGAGTCGCCGATAAATACGGCGTCCTCAAAATAAGAATCGTCCAGTGTAACCGCCTGTTCCGAGACCACGATATCCATATAGGCATCGCCGCCGTCCGGAATACCGTTTTCTCTGCTGAGACTGACTGCTTCTGTCTCCGGTTCTTCTGTCTGAGCCTCTGAACTTTTTTCAGATTCCGCATCAGAACTTGTCTGAGGCGTCTCGGTTTCTTCCGATTCGGAAGATAAAAGATTCGCGCTTGCAAAGACCTCGTCTTCTTCCTGGCGGATACGCTCCTGGATATTTTCGCGCGAAAATAAGCTAATCAGACTTTTCCCTTCAAAAACGACCAGGACGAGTAGCGTCAAAATATTAATAATAAGACCACTGCGGCGCTGCTGCCGTGTGGATCTTTTTTTCTTTTGCTCCATTGATTCCCCTCATTCTGATAATGTCCCTGTTTATAATCCCTCATGATAAAAAAAGTTGTTTTTTATCATACTCTATTATATAATAAATGCGGTAATTGTAAATAGCCTTTTCAAAGAAAATTTTTAAAATTTAAGATAGGAGCAGATGAATGGTATTTAGCAGTCTTTTGTTTATGTTTCGTTTTTTGCCGCTGGTTCTGATCCTCTATTACGCGGCGCATGTGAAGCTCAGAAACGTCATCCTGTTTCTGTTCAGTTTGTTTTTTTACGCGTGGGGTGAACCAAAGTACGTATTTTTAATGCTGTGCTCCATCACCGTAGATTATTTTATCGGAAAACGTATCCAGAAGTGCAGAAGTGCGGACAGGATGTCCGCTGCGGGGCGCTGGATGCTTTTGTCGGTGATCTATAATCTGTCGGTGCTGGGCTTTTTCAAGTATACGGATTTTCTTATCGGGACGATAAATGCGGTGTTTGGCACGGATATCCCGCTGCCGGGGATTCCGCTGCCGATCGGCATTTCCTTTTTTACCTTTCAGACGATGTCGTACACGATCGATGTATACCGCGGCGTGACACAGGCACAGACGAGCTGGCTGAATTACGGCACCTATGTCTCCATGTTTCCGCAGCTCATTGCCGGACCGATCGTGCAGTATAAGACGATCGCGAAGCAGCTAAAGGAACGCACGGAGACAACCGGTGAATTTGTCGCCGGGATCACACGGTTTCTGGCAGGCGTCGGCAAGAAGGTACTGCTTGCCAACAATATCGGCGTGCTCTGGGATACCGTTTCAGCAATGCCGCTCGCATCGCTTCCGGCGGCGACGGCGTGGCTTGGCGCGATTGCGTACACCTTTCAGATATATTTTGATTTTTCCGGCTATTCGGATATGGCGATCGGGCTTGGACAGATGTTCGGATTTCATTTTCTGGAGAATTTTAACTATCCCTATATCTCAAGAAGCATTACAGAATTCTGGAGACGATGGCATATTTCCCTCAGCTCCTGGTTCCGCGAGTACGTCTATATCCCGCTGGGCGGCAACCGCAAAGGGGCGGCAAAGCAGATCCGTAATATCGTGATCGTCTGGATGCTCACCGGCATCTGGCATGGGGCGAGCTGGAATTTTGTTCTGTGGGGCGTTTATTACGGGATTCTGCTGATTCTGGAAAAATTTATTTTCGGAAAAGCGCTGAAAAAGCTGCCGGGAGTCCTGCAGCATGCTTACACGCTGTTTTTTGTTGTGATCAGCTGGGTAATTTTTGCGTTCGACAATGTGGGAGCCGGGATTGGCTACATAGGCGCGATGTTTGGCGCCGGAGTCGGCTTTGCCGACAGCACAACCGTATATCTTCTATATAATTATGCGGTGATGCTCATCGTGCTGATTCTCGGATCCACGGAGTTGCCGAAGAAAGCGGCGGCGTGGATTATAAAAAAAATGGGAGAAGCTTCTGCGGCCTGTTTTATGCGGCGGTGTTCCTGCTTTCCGTAGCGTATCTGGTAGACGCGAGCTACAACCCGTTTTTATACTTCCGATTTTAGGATAAGGGAGAGATTTTTATGACAAAAAGACAAAACTGGGTTCTGATAACCTTTTTTTTGCTGATGACATTCGGCTTTACGATCATTAGCCTGTTTAAGCCTGACACGAAGTTTTCCGAGGCGGAGAACCGCGAGCTGGCACAGGCGCCGCAGATTACCCTGGAAAATGTACTCAGCGGAAAGTTTTCTGCGGATTATGAGACATATCTCACGGATCAGTTTGTTTTCCGCAATCAGTGGATCGGCGCAAAGACGCTGGCGGAGCGCGCAATCGGAAAGCAGGAGGTAAACGATATTTACTTTGCGGCGGACGATTATCTGATCGAGAAGCATACCGGCAGCTTTGATACCGATACGGCGCAGCGGAACATTACGTATCTGACTTCGTTTCTGGAAAGTCAGACTGCGCGTCTTGGTACGGAGCATGTGAAAGCAATGATTGTGCCGAATGCAGTGGACACGTTAAAGGACAAGCTGCCGCCGTTTGCCGACAGCACGTCGGAGGATGCTTATCTTCAGCGGGTGGCGGAGGCGCTGCCGGCAGGCAGCTTTGTGGATCTGCAGCCGGTGCTCGGAAATCATAAAGAGGAATACATTTATTACCGCACCGACCATCACTGGACGACGCTGGGCGCATGGTATGCCTATGAGGCATGGTGCCGGGCGGCTGGCATCGCTTATACGCCTAAGGAAGCGTATCAGCGGGAGACGCTTTCCGAAGAATTTTACGGAACCGTAGCCGCAAAGGTAAATATCAGCGTTCCGGCGGATACGATCGAGGCGTGGAATCCTCTGACGGCGGCTCCCTACACGGTGCGCCACAATCGCGGTGAGACTGTGCAGGATACGCTGTACGATGAGAGCTATCTGCAGGTGCGCGACAAATACGCCGTGTTCTTTGGCGGAAACCAGCCGCTCACGGAGATCGCCACGAAAAATACCACCGAAAGAAAGCTGCTGGTGATCAAGGATTCCTACGCAAACTGCTTCGTACCGTTTGCTGTCCAGGACTTTGATGCGATCGCGATGGCAGATATGCGTTACTTCAATGAACACCTGAGCACATACATTGAGGAAAACGGGTTCACAGACGTGCTGGTGCTGTATAATGCAGCCGGGTTCGCGGAGGATACTTCACTTGCGAAGCTGGCGCTGTAAGAAAAGGGGGAAAGGACATGAGCTATGCAGATAAATTATTTAAGGAGACCTGCCGTGATATTCTGGAGAACGGCACGGATACCAGAGGCGAGAAGGTGCGTCCGCGGTGGGAGGACACCGGAGAGTTTGCCTATACCATCAAAAAATTCGGTGTGGTGAACCGCTACGACCTGCGCAAAGAGTTTCCGGCGATCACACTGCGCCGGATCGCTCTCAAAAGCGCGATGGATGAAATTTTGTGGATCTATCAGAAAAAATCAAATAACATTCACGATTTAAACAGTCATATCTGGGATCAGTGGGCGGACGAGAACGGCAGCATCGGCACCTGCTACGGAAACGTGGTGGGAAGAAAATTTCTCTATAAAGGGGAGGAGACCGACCAGATGAACTACGTGCTCCGTCAGCTCAAAGAAAATCCATACAGCCGTCGTATCATGACAAATATGTATCAGTACGAATATCTGCATTCCGGCGCGCTTGATCCGTGCTGCTACAGCATGACATATAACGTCACAAAGACGGATGAGGGGCTGGTGTTAAACGCCGTGCTGAACCAGCGCAGTCAGGATATGCTTGCGGCAAACGGCTGGAATGTGGCGCAGTATGCGATCCTGCTGATGATGGTGGCGCAGGTCAGCCATATGATCCCGGGCGAGCTGATCCACATTATTGCGGATGCGCATATCTATGACCGGCACGTGCCGATGATAGAGGAGCTGCTGGCGCGCGGTGAGCGCCCGGCGCCGAAGGTGTGGCTGAATCCGGATGTGACGGATTTCTATGCGTTTACGACGGCGGATCTGCATGTGGAGGACTATGTGACCGGCGAACAGATCAAGAATATACCGATAGCGGTTTAAGGAGGAAAAAGATGAATCTGATTGTAGCGGCTGACAGAAACTGGGCGATTGGCAAGGACAATAAGCTTTTGGTGAGCATACCGGCGGATATGAAATTTTTCCGCCAGACGACGACCGGAAAGGTGGTCGTGGTGGGGAGAAAGACGCTGGAGAGCTTTCCGAACGGGCTTCCGCTGAAAAACCGCACCAATGTTGTACTCACGAAAAACGAAAATTATAAGGTGCAGGATGCCATTGTTGTGCACAGCATGGAGGAGCTGAAGAGAGAACTGAAAAAATATAATAGCGAAGATATTTACGTAATCGGCGGGGACAGTGTGTACCGGCAGCTTTTGCCGTACTGCAGATTTGCGCATGTCACGAAAATCGATCATGCATACGAGGCGGACACGTATTTCCCGAACCTTGATGAACTGCCGGAATGGAGTCTTGCGGGGGACAGTGACGAGCAGACATATTTCGACCTGGAGTACGCATTTATGCTTTATCAGAATCACAACCCCCAAAAACTCTAATATCTTAAATTTATCGAAAAGAATTGCCAATTTTTCATATTTTTGTTATAGTATATGCTTAGAAACGGAAAAATAAGGCTATCATTCACATAAAAAGAAGGAAAAGAAAATGTGTGGAATTGCAGGATTTGCGGGAAAACAGGGAAATAAAGAAGAGATATTAGAGAAGATGATGGACGTGATTAAGCATCGCGGACCGGATTCGGAAGGAAAATATACGACGGACGACGTGGCGTTCGGCTTCCGCCGTCTGAGCATCATCGATCTGGAGAGCGGCTCCCAGCCAATGTTCAATGAGGACGGGCAGATCGCGCTGATCTTCAACGGCGAGATTTACAACAGCCCGGAGCTGCGCGAACGTTTCCGGGCGAAGGGACATGTGTTTGCCAACCGCTCCGATTCAGAGACGCTGATCCATGGCTACGAGGAGTACGGCGAGAAGCTGGTGCACGAGCTGCGCGGGATGTTCGGCTTTGCCATCTGGGACAACCGCAAAAAGCGCTTGTTCCTCGCGCGCGATTTTTTCGGCATCAAGCCGGTGTACTACGCGGTGATCAATGGAAATCTGGTGTTTGGTTCGGAGATCAAGAGTATTCTGGAATTTCCGGGTTATAAAAGGGAAGTAAATATGGAAGCGCTGGAGCAGTATCTGTCCTTCCAGTATTCAGCGATGCCGGAGACGTTTTTCAAGGGAATTTACCGGCTGCTGCCGGGACATTATCTCACATGGTCGAACGGCGAGCTGAACACGACGCAGTATTTCGACCCGACACTGGAGCCGGTTTCGAAGGACAAGCAGGAGACGCTTGTGAAAAAACTGGACGAGGTGCTGGAGGATTCCGTGCAGAAGCATATGCTTGCCGATGTGGAGGTCGGGGCATTCCTCTCAAGCGGCGTGGATTCCAGCTACATTGCGGCAAAGTATTCCGGGAAAAAGACGTTTACCGTTGGATTTTTTGACAAGGATAACCAGTACAACGAGACGCACTACGCGGAGGAATGCGCAAAGTATCTCGGACTGGAAAACTACAGCCATACCATCACAGAGGATGAATACTGGGGCGAGATGCCAAAGATCATGTGGCATATGGACGAGCCGCTGGCGGATCCGGCGGCAATTGCACTGTATTTTGTGGCGCGCGAGGCGGCAAAGCATGTAAAGGTCGTTACCTCCGGCGAGGGCGCAGATGAGTTCTTCGGCGGATATACGATCTATAGGGAACCGCTTTCTCTGCGCTGGCTTGACTGGCTCCCGGCAGGCTGGAGACGTTCGATGGCGCGTCTTGCGGAAAAACTGCCGGAGGGCATGAAGGGCAGAAGCTACATCATCCGCGCAAGCAAAACGGTGCAGGAGCGTTTCATCGGAAACGCAAATATATTTACAGCGGAGGAGAGAAAGAAGCTTTTAAAAGAAAAGACGAAAGCGGTTACGCCGCAGCAGCTTCTGGCGCCGCAGTATAAAAAGATGCAGCAGTATGACGACACGACGAAGATGCAATATATCGACCTCACCAACTGGCTGCCGGGCGATATCCTGCTGAAGGCGGACAAGATGAGTATGGCGCATTCGCTGGAGCTGCGGGTGCCGTTTCTGGACAGGGAAGTGTTCAAGACGGCGCGGAGTATCCGCACAAACATGAAATTAAAGGATAAGACGACGAAATTTGCCTTTCGCCGCGTGGCGGAGAAATATCTGCCGGAATTTACCACAAACAAAAAGAAGCTTGGTTTCCCGGTGCCGATCCGCGTATGGCTGAAGGAGGATACCGGATACGGAAAGGTGAGGGAGGCGTTCACCGGCGCGGCGGCGAACCAGTTCTTCCACACAGAGCCGATTTTGCAGCTTCTGGACGACCATAAGAACGGTGTTCGCGACAACAGCCGCAAGATCTGGACTATTTATACCTTTCTGGTATGGTACAAAGTATTTTTTGAGGATGTAAAAAGCGCATGACGAAAAAAGAATTTGAAAAACTTGCAGAGGACATTATTATTTTAGACGGTGCGACCGGCTCCAACCTTTTAAAGGCAGGAATGCCGCGCGGAATCTGCACGGAGCAGTGGATCCTGGAAAATGAACAGGTGCTGATCGACCTGCAGAGAGCTTATGTGGAGGCGGGCAGCCAGATCGTGTGCGCACCGACCTTCGGCGCAAACCGCCGGAATCTGGCGTCTCACGGGCTGCTGGATAAGCTTGCGGATATGAACAAACGTCTGGTGGATATCTCCCTGCGGGCGACGGAGGGACGCGCTTACGTGGCGGGCGATATGTCCACCGGCGGCGTGGCGATCGGTTCCGCTCCGGATGCCACCTATGAGGAAGCGTTTGAGCGCTACGCTGAACAGATCTCACATCTTGTGAACGCGGGAGCAGACCTTCTGCTGGCAGAGACGATGATCAGCATTGACGAAACGGCGGCGGCAGTGGAGGCGGCAAAATCTGTGTGTGATCTGCCGATTCTGTGCAGCATGACGGTGGAGGCGGACGGAAGCCTTTATTTTGGCGGCAGCGCGCAGGAGGCGCTGGAGACGCTGCAGGAGGTAGGCGCGTCTGCGGTGGGTGTGAATTGTTCGGTAGGACCGGATCAGTTGGAAGCGGTTGTTGCCGGGCTTCGAAAGATCGCGCGCGTGCCGGTGATCGCAAAGCCGAATGCAGGAATGCCGAAGATCACAGAAAAAGGAGAAGCCCTCTACAGCATGACACCGGAGGACTTCGGAAAACATATGGAGAAACTGGTGAGGGCAGGAGCCGGCATTGTAGGCGGCTGCTGCGGAACGACACCAGAATACATCAGAGAAATGTGCAGCAGAATTTTATCTGTCTGACGTAAAGACCGGATCTGCGGGATAGCCGCCCCGGTCTTTTTGCATACAGCGCTGCACGCTGTCGCGGGAGTTGCCCCAGTCCTTATCCTTGTTGCGGTAATCGTATTTCTCGGTAAACCAGGTAACCTCCTCCTCCAGGCGTTTCATGTTCGTCTGCATGAGAGAGAAGAGTGTCTGGTAAAACGCCTTTTTGTGTTTATCGTCCAGACGGGTATCGGCGGTCTCCACCAGATGCGAAAAATGGTGCAGGCAAAAGCCCTTGCTGTTTTCGAAAAGCGTGCGAAATTCATCACTGTTTACGTACATCTCGAAAAAAGTGTCTATGTAGCGCCCGTAGTTGGCGTGAATGTGGTCACAGACATAACAGTGCGCTTCTTTTTCCGCAACCCAGGCGCCGATCGACGTCTTTGGAGCTTCCGTGTCGGGCGACGATTTTTTCATCCGTCCGAAAAACGACGATTTTCCGGGAGAAAACTTTTGTATCTGTTCCGAAAGCTCTGCGTTCAGCTTTTTGAAATGCGTGCTCAGAATGAGGGCACTGCCGAGGCGATTGCCGTAATCAAACATCATTTTGTAGTGATGGCGGCAAAAGCCGACCTTGTCCGTCTGGGCGCGGACATCGTCTTCCATATAGGAAGCCTGGCTCCCAAGAGCAAAATTGATTGCATGCTGTTCCAGATTGCGCTCGATAAAGCAGAACGGACACTCATCGTTTGCCTTGAACGCATCCATCAGCGGGATAGTGTAAATGGATTCCTTCATAATGTAAAACCTCCTTAGATATAATTAGTATACTACGCAGAGAACCTTCGCGCAACCGTTGCAAAAAAATTAAAAGTCAAGTATAATGAACGGAGTGAACAGTAATTGAACGAATAGCAGCGAGCGCACATCCCGGATGGAGTGCTGCGGCTGCTGGCAGACGCAGGCATGGAAGCGCGTCTAGTCCCAGTCCTGAGGAAAGGAGAGCACATGGCATCAGATTGCACAAAGGAGAATATTCGGAAAATTGCAGATACAAAAGAGCCGGTGCGCATTAATAAATATCTTGCGCAGGCGGGCATCTGCTCTCGCCGGGAGGCGGACCGCCTGATCGCGGAGGGGAAGGTGCTGGTGGACGGCGCTGTAGCGCTTGCCGGGCAGAAGGTGCTTCCGTCGCAGGACATCCGCGTGGAGGGAGAACGTGCCGTGCGTGAGCAAAAGCGCATCCTGCTTGTTGTGAA
>CABRSG010000050.1 GCA_902473545.1 uncultured Lachnospiraceae bacterium
CGCCCGCCTGTACGCAGCGATCTACAGATTCCCACGCAGGGTGCGCTTCATCAAACGGTTTTCCTACCCAGTAATGTGCTGTTTTAATCCCGACAACCGTTTCATCAAACGTTTTCGCCATTGCGGCTGCAATTTCCGGATGAAATTCCCTGATATCCTGTTCGGAATCCAGATTCACCATCCCGCCGGAAGCAATGTTGATAAACGCCAGAATTCTTAAGCGGCTCTTATCGATCACCTCTTCCTTAAACCGGATAAAGTCCCGGCTTCCGCAGGTTCCCGCATCCACAGCCGTTGTCACGCCACTTTGAAACATATGCGCCTCCGGCTGGATCGTCGGCAAACCATCCCGCGCAACCGGAAATACAGGATAGATATGACAATGCATATCAATCAGCCCCGGCGTCACGTAGCATCCTTCCACATTTACAACAGTGGCACTTCCGGCTTCTGATGCACGTGCCGCAGGATTCTCCTGCATTTGCTCTGAAATTTCTGCAATTTTTCCGTTTGAAATACGAATGTCCGCTTTTTTCTTCATGCTCTGCGATGGATCAAGCACGATCCCGCCCCGCAGAATAATATCTTTTGTCTGCTTACTCATCTGTCTCTCTCCATTCTCCTTCAGGCCGGCCATTTTTTTATCTCTGTGACACATGCCGCCCGCACAAGCGGCAAAGAATCCGCCGGACATAATCTTCCTGACACATACGCTTCTTCTTTCGCGGACTGCACATCTCTTAACCGGCTTTCCCTGTTATCCGGCAAATGCTCTTCTGTCCACAAAAAACTGCAAAGTTCATTGCTTCTCTCGCAGGCGGCAAATACAAGTCCCCCATCTGCACAGTGCAGGTGCCTCGGCCAGTGTCCCTGACAGTCCCATTCCCCAAGAAATATCATTTCTTTTGAGACATCGAATACCGCTATTGTATCTGCTCCGCGGTTTGCCACAAAGAGCTTTCCTTTTCTGTCAATGCAGGCTCCTCCCGGATAGTTCGCGGCGCTGCAGGCCTGTGTTGCCGGTCGGTAGACAAGCTTCCGGTACCAGTTTGATCCGCTCCCAAAAGCGACACTGTTTCCCCTCTCGTTGATCACAATCATCTTTTGTGAGCTTTCATCATAAAGTACCTGACGCGGACCGCTGCCCGCTCTTAATGCGATCTGTTCCGGCTGCCCCACAAGTTTTTTCCCCTGCAAACGAAATTTCAAAAGAGCGTCCCCGCCAAGCTCCACTGCAAGCAGCTCATGTCCGCCCATACAGATACTTCCATGAATGTGAATGCCGTCATGATAACAGCAGGATATCCGTTCCAATTTGTAATCTGTTACGTACAGCTCTCCGCTCTGATAGCATCCTGCATACAATACCTGCCTTCCCGCCGTCAGATGACAAAGTCCCCTGCCGGAAAATTCTATCCTTTTCTCCGGCATCAGCCTTCCGTTTTCCACGCAAAAAGATGTAATAGCCGCCTTATCACTCAGCTCACTTGCCGCAAAAAGTTTTCCATCTGCTGCACATAAAAACGACGGACAATCTCCCTGTACAACAGCATCCCGTATTTCCATTTTTCCATCCGCATCCGCGGTAAAAAGCAGAATATCCGCCGCTCTTCCATCTCCGTATCCGGATGCCGCATACCATTTTTGCTGCATATCACATAATCCTTTACGTATTATCCGGCGCTTCTCTGCACCCTAAAGCACCTGCGCGATCACTTCTATTTCCACAGGAATATTCCCGTTCGGCAAATTATGTGTTCCCATAACGGTCCTTGCGTGATATCCCCTTTCCTCCAGGACGTCTGCGATCGTATCGGAAAAACCATCAAACACCCCGTCCACATCGCAAAACCCCTCTGCGCAGTTTACAAGTCCAAAGGCCTTGATGATCCTCACATGATCCAGTGAGCCAAGCGTATCCTTTAACGCACCGAGAATAATGATCGCGCACTCGCGCGCTGCCGCATAGCCTTCCTCCGGCGTTAAATCTTTTCCGATTCTTCCCTGGTACAGCGGCACTCCGGTGATCTGATCTTCCGGCCCATGTCCGGAAACATAGATCATATCATCCACCCGTCTCAGCAGAACAATTCCCCGCTTCTTTCGGTACTGCGGCTCTGTCTCTGCGCCATCTATGATAATTTTATTAATGCTGTCCACTTTACGCACCTCCTATATTTCACGCTCTGTCGACAAATTTTATTTACGGATGCGTACGATCGCTTCCACCACGACCGGAACATTCTGAGGCAATGCGAAAGCTCCCATAGCCGAGCGCGCATGCTGCCCGCGTCTTCCGAAAACCTCTACCATCAGATCAGAAAATCCGTTCATAACTGCAGGCTGACCGGAAAAATCTCCGGCGCTGTTTACAAGCCCAAGCGCTTTCACAAAATAGTCCACCCGATCCAGTTCTCCAATGTAATCCTTAATAGTGGCAAGCATGTTCAGCCCGCAGAGACGCGCCGCCTGGTATGCCGTTTCCACATCGACATCTGCTCCAACCTTTCCCGTATAAACCGGTTTTCCCTCTGTATCCACCGGCAGATGTGCCGATAAATACAGCATATCGTCCTTGAGTACCGCATCAACAGCTCCCTTTCCCTTTCGGTCGCGTACCGGCAGCGAGATTCCAAGCTGTTCTATTCTTTTTCCTGTTTCACCCATATTTTTCTTCCTCCTAGTCAATTTAATAGCTTTCTAATAAATGTAACCTACCCCTTTACGGCCCCTGCCGCTAACCCCTCCACAAATTGCTTTTGTACCATCATAAATATCGCTATGATCGGAACGGTGATCACCATAGCCGCTGCCATTGTGCTGCCCCAGTCCACTTTAAAAAAAGATGAAAACTCATTTAAGGCTATCGGAACCGTAATGCTTGCCGTACTTCGTGTCAGAACATTGGCAAGTGCAAATTCATTCCAGGAAGAGATAAAAGCATAAATCCCGGTTGCCGCCAATGCCGGTTTCAAAAGAGGCAGCACAATCCTGATAATTGTCTGCATTGTAGAACAGCCATCCATGATCGCCGCTTCCTCTATTTCTTTCGGGATGCCTTTAAAATATCCCTTCGCCATCCATGTGACCAGCGGAAGGCTGATCACCAGATGCGCGATCGCCAGACCCAACTTTGTATCTACCAATCCCACTTCATTTTCCATATAGTAAAGCGGTATCATCAGTACCGTCAGAGGCAGCATCTGACTGATCAGCATAAACAGGGAAAGCACTCTGTTTCCCCGAAAAGAAAACCTCGCAAATGCATAGCCCGCACTGCCGCCCAGAAGCAAAGCAATAAAGGTTGTCATTACGCCTACCAGAACGCTGTTTTTAAATGCATTTGGAATAGAGCTGTCAAACAGTACATTACGATAATTTGACAGGGTTGGATTCAGCGGTATCCAGCGCGGCGGATTTGCAAAAATCTCCGTCGTCGGCTTTATAGATGTGGACAACACCCATCCGATCGGGAGGATCGTAAGCAGCAGCGCCAGGATCAATACAAGATATGCCAAAATATTCAGTACTTTTTCATAGAATCTTTTCCGGCTCATCCTCACTCCTCCTTTATCACAAACTTCACATATAATACGGCAAATATCATGGTGGTAAGCAGCTGCATCACCGCGCTCGCAGAAGCGCCGTTAAGATTCAGTATCTTAAACTGGTTATAGACCAGCAGCGATAATGTGGTTGTATTTTGACCGCCCGACGTCATGATCCAGATCAGCGAAAATTCATTGATCGCCCACACCAGCAGCATCAGTATACAGATAAAACTGATATCCTTCAAAAGAGGCATCGTGATATATCGCATTTTCTGCCACCAGCTTGCCCCATCGAGGTCAGCGCTCTCATACAGATCCGCCGGAAGCTGCTGCAGCCCAGCCGTCATCATCAGCATTACATAGGGCGAACACGCCCATATCTGAACGATGATCAGGGAAAGCATTGCAAACTGCGGCGTCGTCAGCCAGGGAACCGGTTCTTTGATCACACCCAGACTCTGCAGAATATGATTTGCCATTCCGCCGTCTGTTGTCAGCAGCCATTTCCACGCCGTCGCCTTCACTACCCCCGGAATGATCCAGGCGATAAAGATCCCGCTTCTCCAGAAGCCTTTAAAGCGGATCCCCTTTCTGTGAATCAGCATTGCGTACAATGTGCCAAGTCCAAATGAAAAAATCACGGTGCTCAGCGTCCACTTTACAGTATTCAAAACCGCTTTCACAAACTGTGGATTATGGAATAGCCGTTGATAATTATAGAAACCGGCAAATGCCCCTCCCGCGGATTGATCTGTAAAGCTCATCCGAAAAATATAAAACAATGGATAAGCGATCAGCAGCATTGTCACAATTACTCCCGGAAGAATAAAAGGAAGTGCTTTTTTCTCATCTCTGGTTAATATCTGTCTTTTCATCATATGCTCCTTTCTCTTCCGAGAGTAGTTTCGTGCTCCGTGCACTTTACCGTCAGGGCAAATGCCGTGCAGCACGTTTTACCATGCAAGCAGCGCGTCGATATCCGCTGTCATAGCCTCGCACGCCTCATCCACTGTCATACTTCCTGAAACAGCGCTCTGAATATAGCTGTAAATGATCGGTTCCATTTCCGCCCAGTTCTCGTAAGTCGGTTCCGCCTTGGAATTATTCAGCTGCTCGGTAAACGGTTTTAATTCCTCGCTTGCGAACTGCTCATATTCCATTGCTGTCTTGCTTGCCGGGAAAGAATCTGTTAGCCGCGCCTGGTTTTCCGGCGTTGTGATATAGGCAAGGAATTTTGCCGCCGCCTCTTTATTTTCGCTGTTCTTTGCCATGGATACGCACCATCCGTTTGCGGTTGTACAGCCCATGCCGCCGTCGCCCGGAATAACTGCCGTTTTAAAGTTAAGATCCGGATAATCCGTCTTTAAGGTATCCACATCAAATGGTCCGGTAAAGTTAAACGCAAGCTGGCCTGATCCAAACATATCTCTCATTTTTGTGTTATCGATCTCTGCGCTGCTCGGCGAAGCGTATCCCTCCTGGATGGAGCTGACAATATTATTCAGCGCCTTTTTGGCTGCATCGCTGTTTAACAGACACTTTGTCTCATCTTCATTTAAAATATCGCCGCCATAAGTGTAAATCTGCTGCACCAGTCTGGTTGCCGCATTTGCCTGATTGCCAAGCGGCCATGCAAACGCATACACACCATCCTGCGCAAGCGCTTTGCTCATCTCCACCATTTCCTCCCAGTCGGTCGGGAACTCCTCGTACCCCGCTGCACTCAGCAGATCAACATTGTAATAGATACCGGATCCATCATAGCGGAACGGAACCCCGTATATCTCATCCTCCACCGACGTAATCTCCAGCGCAGGCTCCAGAATATCATCAAAGTTAATCCCTGCCGCACTGCCAGACTCTTTCAGCGGCTCCAGCAGATCCTTTTTTGCAAACGGCGCCACATCCGTCAGCAGGATCGTAAACAGCTCCGGTGCATTCTTCGCACTGATCGCTGTTGTGATCTTGCTTTTATAGGTATCCCAATCTGTCACAACGATTTCCACTTTAATGTCAGGATTTTCAGCCTCAAACTCCGCTGCCATCTCCCGGCTCTCTGTCTCATCCCAGTTTGGCGTCCACCATTCAATCGTTGTCTGCTCTGCGGCTGCTCCGATTCCGATAAGTCCTGTCAGCATTGCTGCCGTAAACACGCCTGCCGCTGCTTTTTTTGCCGTCCATTTCCAGTTTTTCATCTGTTTTCCTCCTTTTTTACTCCGCTTCTTTTCTTCCGGAAATCTCTTACTGTGCCTGGGAAAGATAGTCCTTTAGCAATACCGTTAATTGCATCAGACACCTCGGTACATGATATGGTCCCTTTAATTCAAATCCCTTTTTGTCAGACCGTACTGCTCCATCTCTCTTCAAAATACTGTACCATTCCCCAACTTCCCGATCCCTGAAGTAATTCTGCACATAATCATACAGCTTCAGGAAATAAGCATAGTGTCTCTCGTTTTCATTATATAAAGCACTCATCGCAAGCGCATTCAGCCCCTCTGCCTGCACCCACCAGATCTTATCGTCCCATGCCGCCGGAATTCCTGCGTAATCATTTACCAGAAATCTCTGCTGCGGAATTGTCTTTTCCACATCCACATGCTGATAAAATCCTCCATACGTTTCATCGTAGCAGCGGGCAATTACCCAGTCCAGTATAGTTTCTGCGCGTTTTATATAAGTCGTATGTCCGCACTCTCTGCCTGCTCTCATGGAAAACCACAGGGATTCCATCGTATGACCGGCATCAATCAACCTCCCTTCTCCCTCCGGTTTTGGTTTTCCATCCGCTCCTATATATTCAAATGGTGCTTTATATTCATCATTCGCGAATTCATACAATGATTTTTTTACGCAATCCTGCAGGATATCATCGTACAGATTCCCAAAAACGGCCCGACTCTCAAGCGCTACTAAAAGTGTCATAAAATTTATTGCATGCTTCTGCCATCCAGGCTCAATTCCTTCCGCCTGCAACACGTCCGGCCTGCGCACATTCCCGAATAATGTTTCACTCAGCAAACGGGCAAACGCGATGTCCTGCTCCGCCGCCTGTTCTTTGCAGGCGACTATGTATTCATACAAGCCTTTTACTGCAAAATGGTCAGTGAAAATGGACGTTGCTCCCTCCAGGACTTCGCCGCTGCGCGACATCATATGCGCAAAACGCCCATCTCCGAGGTAAAAACTGCCTTTCATAAATTCCCGTCCGGCCTTTGCAATCTCCCGCCACTCCTCTTTTGGTTCAATATGGTTGTACAATGCCGCAAATAAATACATCGTCCTTCCGACAAACCATCCCGGCTTTCTGTCATCCTCCAGCCTTCCCCGACGATCGAAGCAATTCAGATATCCCGGATACGTTTCATCCAATATCCGCTCCTGCCAAAACGGGATATTTTCCTGCAGAAGCTCCTCCCGGATCTGCTTCAGAAGCTGCCGCAATTGTTTTTCATGCCTTCCGTAAAACTCTGACTTTTTCTCCATGTATCTCTCCATTCTGCCTATAATAACAAATTTATTTCAAAACACTTTCTTCCGGCATATTTTTCTATGCAAACGTTTACATTTTCTGGTAAAAATTTTTATTCCGCCAATAGAACGACTCTGAGCATGTTTCCCACAATATCCGCTTCCTCATCCGTCAAATTCAGAGGACTGATATAAACCGCACCGCTGGCCTTTTCATAGCCTATATAAATTCCCTGCTCATACATTTTCTGCATGATATGTTCTCCTCTTTCCTTTTTCTCCGGATAGATAAACAAGCGCGGATACGTCTGCCCTACCGGTCCTTTTTCTACTGTCTCTATTTTTGCAATACCAGGAACATCCTTTACATACCCCGCAACAATTTCATTTCTATGCCGGAGCGCAGCCGCATTTTTTTGCTGATCCAGTTCCAGATAATTTTTTACTGCCATGTACAATCCTGCCATACTCTCCCGCGATGTTTTACTGGAGCGGCAGATGCCGTGAGCCGGCGCCCCAAAGCGTCTGCAATCCGCTATCCATTCTTTCTTCCCGACGATCAGCCCGCTGTCCGCCGGTCCGCAAAGTGTTTTGCCGCCGCTGAAAATCACAAGATCTGCGCCTGCTCCCGTAATCGTCCATAAATTCTCCACCGGAGGAAGCTGCGCCGCTGCATCCACCACCACAGGGATCTGATGCCTGTGCGCAATCGCAATCACTTTTGAAAGCTCCATGGAACCTCTCTCATACAGCGACGACAGGAAATAGAAAACGGCTGCCGTATTTTCGCTGATACTTCCCTCCAGTTCAAACTCCAGAGTCTCATCCGCATCGCCGATTTCCACCATCTCTGCGCCCGTCCCCCAGATCGCTTCGTCATATGCATTTCTCTGCGCCCGCAGCACGATGATCTCCGACTTTATTCCCTTCGTATCCGGAAGCTGTCGGTAATGATACATACTTCCGCGCACCATGCAGACGCTCGCCGCAAGCTGCAATGCCCCCGCCGCACCGTTCGTAATATAGGCCCCTTCATTTTTCGTCAGCTGCGCCAGCTCTTCCCCAAGCCTTTTTTGCAGCTGCTCCATATCTACAAAATGACGCGAAACCTGCCGCATTGCCTCCAGCGTGTTTTCTGCCATCCGGCTTCCGCCGTATACCGTATACGTATCATGAGCATTGATGTACGGGGTAAGTCCGTGTTCTTCGAAAAAATCCATCCCTTTTGCCTCCCTTCAGTGTGCCTTAATGCTTGCTCCGCCGTCTGCAAATATTGTTTGTCCGGTAATATAAGCAGACATTTCGCTTGCCAGAAAAAGGGCGGCGTTTGCAATATCCTCCATCTTTCCGGGCGGCAGCGGCTGCATGTTCCGCAGCATTTCCATAAAATGATCACGCTGTTCTCCCTCCGGATAGCCCAAAATCTCATCCTGCATATTGTCGCTCAGGATCAAACCCGGCGAAATATTATTTACCCGAATACCTTTTTTCGCATAATCCAGCGCCATTGCCCGTGCTGTCGCATTGACCGCGCCCTTCGTTCCTGCATAAATGCCAAACCCTGGCATTGTCATGCTTCCATGGATCGAAGAAATATTGATAATATTTCCATATCCGCGTTCAACCATCCCCGGTAAAAATTTCTGCGCACAGATCAATCCGCTTTTATAGTTTGTGTTGAACATCGCATCGATCATTTCCGTACCGTATTCCGTAATCTCGCCATGACGGTTTACCCCCACCGTATTTACCAGAATATCAATGCCGGAAAAATCCTCCAGAATCTGGTCGCAAACTGCGGTAATTTCCTTTTCGTCCGATAGATTGCATGCGTATCCCTTCGACTGCGGGGAAACACTGCGGATTTCTTCCATTGTCTCTGCAAGCTTCGGCAGATTTTTTCCGCCTACAGCCACCGCAGCCCCCTGTCTTGCAAACAGCAGCGCGATCTCCCGCCCGATTCCCCGTGCCCCGGTGGTAATAAACGCCCGCTTTTGTTTCAGCATATTGTTGTAATCCATGTGCTACCCCACCTTACATTCACTGACTGTTTCCTTTTCTACGATTTCCGTCTGGTAAACTTTTCTCACCGGCTTCATCGGCTCCTCACTGTTCAAGCGCTCACTTAAAAGCTTCACACTATCCATACCGATTTTATACAGCGGCTGATTTACCGAAGTAATATCCGGGCCACGATAATGATCCGGTAAAATCGTCTGATTATCAAATCCCATCACAGAAATATCTTCCGGAACGCGCAGGCCTCTGTCCAGCGCTGCGCGGACGGCAAAGCTGGCAATCGCATCGTCCGAACAAAATACGGCAGTCGGAGGCTGCTGAAGGTCCAAAAGCGCATTTGCACAGGCATACCCGCTCCGGTAATCCGTGGACGTATATTGGATATAACCCTCGCTTATTTCCAATCCGGCATTTTTCATCGCTTCCTGATAACCGTCCATACGTTCCTTGGTAACTTTTTTATTCGGACTTCCGCAAATATGAGCGATCCTCCGATGTCCCTTCTTCACAAGATACTCGACCGCTTTCTTTGCCCCGCCAAAGTTATCTATCAGCAGTTTGTTGCATTCCAGCTCCGGCACATCATCCTCTATCATCACATAATCAACATCCCGAATATCCTTCAAATAACGAATCACACTCTGGTCGCTGAGATAGGAGCCATAGAGGATCACCGCATCCACCACGCCATTTGTCAGATAACGCACATATTGTTCCTTGCTCGCAACATCCCCGCCGAGAACACTGCAGAACATCACCGCATAGCTTGTCTGCTGTGCAGACATCTCAAAGCCTTTGATCAGATCATGGAAGAACGGGTCATGCAGATTATTTACAATAATACCTATGCAGTTTGACTTCTTTTTCACAAGCGCCCTTGCCGCATGATTCGGACTGTATCCCATGTCGCGGATCGTATCCAGTACCTTCTGCCGTACCTCTGGTTTTACTTTGTCAATGTTATTTACTACTCTTGATACAGTGGCAGCAGAAACATTTGCCTCCCGCGCCACATCCACAATACTTACTCCCTTTCGGTTCTTCACTTTCCTCATTCCTCTCCGAAATGTAAACGTTTACATTTTCTTTAAAAAAAGAAAGCGTTCGAGATTTCTGCAAACGTTTACACTATACTTATATCACATATTTGCAAGGTCTGTCAACCCTTTTCGTGAACATTTTGACTTTTTTCGCCCCCCTTTCGACGAATAATTTGACTTTTTTACCAAAATCATCTATAAATACTATGAAAGATAGCGCTATGTGCCAGTGGCACACAGCGCTGACCGTAGCGAAGCGTAGACCAGATACCCCGCAGTCCACAGGCGAAGCCTAGTCGAGCTGCGCAATTTCATGATACAGGTCGGCGTATCTTCCGCTTTGGGCGAGCAGCTCTTCGTGGGTTCCCCGCTCCAGGATCCGTCCCTTCTCCAGCACCATGATTGCGTTGGATTTGCGGACCGTGGAAAGCCGGTGCGCGATCACAAAGGTGGTGCGGTCCTTCATGATCGCATCCATCCCCTCCTCAATGTGGCGCTCCGTTCTGGTATCGACAGAGCTGGTCGCCTCGTCAAGAATCAAAATCGGCGCTTTTGAAATCGCAGCTCTGGCAATGTTCAGAAGCTGGCGCTGCCCCTGTGAAAGATTTGCACCGTCATGCTCCAGCAGCGTATCGTATCCGTTTTCCAGATGCATAATAAAAGAATGCGCGGAGGCAACCTTCGCCGCCTGTTCCACCTCTTCATCCGTCGCATCCAGACGTCCATAACGGATATTTTCCCGTACCGTCCCCGTAAAAAGATGCGTATCCTGCAGCACCATCGCGATATTTTGCCGCAAAAAGGAGCGGTCGATTTTCTCGATCGGAATCCCGTCGATCGTAATGCTTCCGTCCTCAATATCGTAAAACCGCGAAAGCAGGTTGGTGACGGTCGTCTTTCCCGCTCCGGTAGAACCGACAAACGCAATCTTCTGTCCCGGCTTTGCGTACAGCGAGATGTCGTGCAGGATCGGCTCTCCCGGACGATAGCCAAAGTTCAC
>CABRSG010000051.1 GCA_902473545.1 uncultured Lachnospiraceae bacterium
AATCGCTGCTTCCCTCGCTCCATCCGTCCGAATCCGGCGCATACACACTGTATAGATATTCCTCCGTGCGGATACATCTTCCCGTCCGGCTTTCGCTGATCTGAGCGAAAATGCGATTGATCCGGCCCTCTGTCTCACCGTCCGCCACTTTTTTCAGATTTTCGCCGATCATGGCGTCTCCCACATCCACGCCCGCCATAGCCAGGAAGCTCTTCGGCAGGCTGCTGGTGCTTACCAGATCGGTAATCCTCTTTCCTCCCCGGAATCCGGGACCGCTGATCACCAATGGAACTTTCAGACATCCTGAATGACAGGATCTCTTATAATCGTCACCGCCTCTTAAATGGCTGTCATGGTTTCTTGTCCTGAAATGCGATCCATGATCCGATGCATAGACAATAACCGTATTCTCATATAACCTTTTTTCCTTCAGTTTTTTTACAACACGGCCAAGATTATCGTCCAGACTCCGGCAGCATCCCAGATAATCCGGATACATCTCGCGGTAATCTCCATCCAGCGCTTCCAGATCCCCCGGCAGCTTATAATTTTTAAACCGCTCCTTTGAACCCTCCGGCCCTTCATAACAGTTATGGTCATTCTGATGGTGCGGTTCAATATGGGAAATCATCAGAAAAAACGGTTTCTCCCGTATACTGATCCAGGAATTCCAGTGCAAAATCCGTAATGCAGTCTGCCCGGTATCCTTTAAATTCGCATTTCTGCATATTTTCATCAAAAACATAGCCGTCATATCCATGAGAAGTAAATTCCAGAATATCTGCCGCGCGCCAGAAGCCCTTATATCCTCCTCTTCTCTCCGGCGGAATTGCTTTTGTCTCATAATCGGGCTCCGGCGGCGTACCATAGGTCCCCCTGCTGCTTGCCAGATGCCATTTTCCCACATATGCCGTTTCATATCCGTTTTCATTAAAGTAATCGGCTATTGTTTTTACATTCAGCGGCAGCGCCTGTGAATTCCTGTAGCAGTTTATTTCCGTCGGATACCTGCCGGTCTGGAACAGCGCCCTGCAGGAGCCGCATACCGGCTGAGCTGTGTAGGCCTCCTCAAATAATACGCCTTCCCTGGCAAGCTGATCCAGATTCGGACTGATCTCCAGTTGCTGTCCATAGCGGCCCAGCGTATCCGCTCTCTGCTGGTCCGTAAAATAAAACAGAATATTCGGTCTGCTCATAGTCCCTCTCCTCTCTTTTCTATTTCAATCCTGAGGTCACGATCCCCTGCACAAAAAATTTCTGACAGCATAAAACAATCCGGAATAAGCCCTTTAAAAGAAAAACCGATTAAAAAGATGCCAAACCATAGCTTTCAGACTGTGGCTTGGCACCTCTTTTTGACTCCCTGTCGCTCAAGAACAGATAATATATGCTTTCCAAAAGGATTCATCAATGCTTTTTACAGTAAATATTTTCCGGCGATCTCCTTCAGCGCCTCCGGCTTTTTCGCGAACCACTCATCAAACGTCGTTCTTTCCGCCTGAACAGCCTGTCCCAGTTCTACAAAGAATGCCGGCATGTTTTTCTGCAGCATCATGCCCCACTGCTCGCCAAATCGCTCCTCGCCTTCCGCGTCGCTTCCGTTTACATGGAAGGTGAACGCCGGTTCCATCACACCGTCCACGCGCTTTGCCCCGCCATGGAAGCCGAGCATGCCGATCTGATGCGTACCACAGGAGGAGGTACAGCCCGAAATGTGGATTCTCGGCAGCACACCGTCCGCAAAATCGTGCTTTCTCACTTCCTCAATAATCTGACGCAGCGCTCCCTGGGAATCGCGCAGCCCGATCTGACAGATCGTTGCTCCGATGCAGGATACCGACGTCTCAAAAAGATTCTGCGCGCCGTCGTCCGTCACTGCGAGAACCTCCTTCGCCTCGTCGCCGTTTAAATTGATGATATAAATCGTCTCGTCCGGCGCAATGCGCACCTCGACCGCTTCCATATCTTTGATCGTCTCATAAAGCTGTGCAAACTTCGTCACCGCCGGAACGCCGCCGATGGGATGATAAGCAACCGCATAAAGCCCGTCCTGCTTCTGGGCAATCGCACGCTTATCCGAAACTGTCGTGCCGTTTCCGCTCTTTGCGACCGCTTCCGCCGTTACGTCGATATCCAGCTTTTCACTCTTCTTCACTTCCGCCAGCTTTTCCAGGTAGGCCGCCTTGTAGCCGTCCACACCCATGCTCTCCTGCATGTAGCGGGTTCTTGCCTTACCGCGGTTTTCATAATTTCCGTGCGCCACAAAGGTATTCACCATCGCTTTGATGTAGTACAGGATCTCCGTCGGCAAAACATCCTCCGCCACCTTCACACCCATGCGCGGATTATTTCCCAGCCCGCCGGCACTGTATACATCAAAGGTGCCGTTCTCTTTCGCAACAAAACCAAGGTCGCGGAAGGTCGCGTGCGTCTCGTTTGCCGGGGAATTGGAAAAGCACACCTTCAGCTTACGCGGCATCTTTACTGTCTTGATAAAACCCATCAGATAGTCAGAAGCCGCCTCTGCATAGGGCAGTACATCAAAATGCTCTCCCTGCTCCACTCCGGACAGCGGCGATACCATCACGTTTCGCGGGAAATCTCCGCCGCCTCCTCTGGTGATGATCCCTGCATCCATCGCCTTTTCCATGATCTCACAGACAGCCTCTGCGTCAAGGTCATGGAACTGGATCGTCTGGCAGGTCGTAAAGTGCGCCTTTTTCACGTCGTACTGCGCAATCGCCTCCGCAACGAATTTCAGCTTTTCCTTTGTCAGCCTGCCGCCCGGCATCCGAAGCCGGAGCATACTCGCCTCTCCCCCCTTCTGCGCATAGCTGCCGAAGCCGCCTGAAAAACCCTTGTACTCCTTCATGCTCACTTCTTTTGCATAAAATTTCTCTGTCATGTCCCGGAACTGTGCCAGGTCCTCTTTAAATTCCTGCATTAAATTTTCCATGTCGTTCTCTCCCAAAAGAATTATTTTCTTTTATTATAATGAAATTGTCGGGAAATATCAATGCAATCTGTTCCAAAATTTAACTCATCTCTTTTATACTTGCTACTGTTCGCTCCATTCGCAGCAACCTTCGCAAATCCATTTAAAATTCGTTCCGCGAATGGGCTTTGCTAAAACAACGGCACCCATACGGATGCCGTCGTCTTTTCTTTATAAGCTTGCAAAAAATAATTCGTAAAAATCATCCTGTCCGTCGAGCATGGGAGAATTTTCCCCGCCTCCGTTCGTACTGCGTTTCATCGCCGCATGAAATTCCTCGCCTGCTGCGATAACGTCCATTTCATAAACAGGATATCCCAGCTCGCGGCACTTGCGGCAGAACGCCCGCAGCGGATCACGCTCTTCCCGCGTGGCAAGCAGCTCCCGGCGCAGGGCAGCGTCCCGCTTTGCACGCCGCTGAAGCTCATCCAAATAATCAACTGTTGTCATCTGTAAAAACCTCCCCAGATACATTATTTTTGCACACTTTCAAACGCCGTGCTCACCTCGATTCCGCTTCGCTTCTTCTCTGCACACTTTCGCACCAGGCTCGAAAACACCTCGCCAAGTGCTCAATGCGTCGCTGTGGGCGAACGCCCTATAAAAACAGACTATACCGCTTTTTCAAACTGACTGTTATATAGGTTCGCGTAGAAGCCTCCTTTTTTCATCAGCTCGTCGTGATTTCCCTGCTCGATGATATCGCCGTCTTTCATAACGAGAATGAGGTCGGCGTCGCGGATGGTGGAGAGGCGGTGTGCGATAACGAAGCTGGTGCGCCCCTTCATCAGGTTATCCATCGCTTTCTGGATGCGCTCCTCGGTGCGGGTATCTACGGAGGATGTCGCTTCGTCGAGAATGAGGATCTCGTTGTCCGCGAGGATTGCCCGCGCAATCGTGAGAAGCTGCTTCTGTCCCTGTGAAATATTGTTGGTTTCCTCATTCAGCACCATCTGGTAGCCGCCCGGCTGCGTCATGATAAATTTGTGAATATGCGCCGCTTTTGCCGCCGCGATGACCTCCTCATCAGTGGCATCCAGCCTGCCGTAACGGATATTTTCCATGATCGTGCCGGAGAACAGCCAGGTATCCTGCAGGACCATGCCGAACATCTCGCGCAGCTCGCTGCGGTTGAATTCGCGCAGATCATGCCCGTCAATCTTGATGGAACCGCTGTTTACATCGTAGAAACGCATCAGCAGCTTCACCATCGTAGTCTTGCCCGCGCCGGTCGGTCCGACAATAGCAATCTTCTGCCCGTCTTTGATATCCGCCGAAAAATCATGCACAATGATCTTATCCGGCTGATAGCCGAACGACACATGCTCAAACTGCACATTGCCCTTCAGGCCCTCAATGCTCACCGGATGCTCGGCAATCTGCTGCTCTTCCTTCTCTTCAAGAAATTCAAACACACGCTCCGATGCAGCCGCCGTAGACTGCAGCATGTTCGTCACCTGCGCGAGCTGTTGGATCGGCTGCGTGAAATTGCGGATATACTGGAAGAACGACTGGATATCGCCCACCTCGATCGCGCCGCGGATAGCGAAAAAGCCGCCGAGCAGCGCCACCATCACGTAGCCCAGGTTGCCGACAAACTGCATGACCGGCATCATCATACCGGAGAAAAACTGCGATTTCCACGCGGAATCGTACAGCTTTTTGTTTGTCTCCTCAAAGACGCTGATCACGTCCTCCTCTTTATTGAAGGCTTTCACGATATTGTGTCCGCCGTAAACCTCCTCGATCTGACCGTTCACCTCGCCCAGATACGCCTGCTGTCTCTGGAAGTATTTCTGAGAGCGCTTCATCACCTGTCCGATGATTCCCATGGAAACCGGCAGGATCAGCAGCGCACAAAGTGTCATCCAGACATTGATGCTCAGCATCATCACCAGCACGCCGATGATCGTCGTTGCGGACGTAATGAGCTGCGTGAAACTCTGGTTCAGACTCTGCTGCAGCGTATCCACATCGTTTGTGACACGCGACAGGATCTCGCCGTTTGTGCGGCTCTCAAAATAGCTGAGCGGCATCCTGTTCATTTTCTGCGAAATTTCCTTTCGCAGGCTGTAGGAAACGTCGTTGGAAATGCCGCTCATCACATATCCCTGCACAAACGAAAACAGCGCGCTCGCCGCATACAGGCACATCAGCCCGGCAAGGATCGTAGTAATCTTTCCGAAATCGATGGAACCCGTTCCCTGAATTTTCGCAACAAGTCCGTTAAACAGCTCCGTCGTCGCCTTTCCGAGAATCCTCGGACCGATAATGCTGAACACCGTACCTGCCACAGCAAACACCAGCATCGTCAAAAAACGGAGACGGTAGCGCTTCATGTACGAAAGGAGCTTCGCCATCGTTCCGCGGAAGTCCTTTGCCTTCTCATTCCCCATTCTGCGGGGACCGTGCATTCCCGGTCTTCTCTGCTCACTCATCCTGCCAGTTCCTCCTTTGAAAGCTGAGACTCGGCAATCTGCCGGTAAACCTCGCAGGTTTCCAGCAGCTCCCTGTGCGTACCCATGCCTGCCATCCGCCCCTCATCGAGCACAATGATCTTGTCGGCATGAAGGATCGTACTGATGCGCTGCGCCACAATAATCGTGGTCGTCTCCGCCGTCGCCTCCCGCAGCGCCCGACGCACAGCCACATCCGTCTTATAATCCAACGCAGAAAAGCTGTCATCGAAAATAAGGATTTCCGGGTTCTTCTCAATTGCGCGCGCGATTGACAGACGCTGTTTCTGTCCGCCGGACACATTCGTTCCGCCCTGTGCAATCGGAGACGCATAGCCCTCCGGTTTCTCCTTAATAAATTCCTCTGCCTGCGCGATCTGCGCCGCCCGCTCAACATCAGCCGCCGGAGCCTCCGGTCTGCCGTAACGGATGTTGGAATCGATCGTCCCGGAGAACAGCACACCCTTCTGCGGCACATAACCAAGGCGTCCCCGCACATCTTTTTGTGACATTTTGCGGATATCCACGCCGTCCAGACGAATCTCGCCCTTCGTCACATCATAAAAGCGCGGAATCAGATTCACCAACGTACTCTTTCCGCTTCCGGTACTTCCGATGATCGCAACCGTCTCGCCCTTCTCCGCCGTAAAGCTGATGTCTGAGAGCACTTCCTCCTCCGCATCCGGATACGCGAAGGAAACGTGATCGAACTCCAGCCTGCCCTTCACAGACACATTCGGCGTGCGCGGCTTCTCCGGATCATGGATGGTCGCCTGCGTCTCCAGAATCTCACTGATACGCTTTCCGGAAACGCTCGCACGCGGCAGCATAATAGAAAGCATCGTTATCATCAGGAACGACATAATGATCTGCATCGCATACTGGATAAACGCCATCATATCGCCCACCTGCATACTTCCGTTGTCAATCGCAGGAGCGCCGTTGTAAACGATCAGCACCGTCACACCGTTCATGATCAGCATCATCACCGGCATCATAAAGGTCATGCAGCGGTTGACAAACAGGTTCGTTTTCATCAGATCACTGTTTGCCTTCTCAAAGCGCTGCTCCTCATGCTTTTCGCGGCTGAACGCACGGATCACAGGGATACCGGTCAGGATTTCCCGCGTCACCAGATTCAAATGGTCGATGAGCGTCTGCAGTATCTTAAAGCGAGGCATCGCAACCTTGAACAATATAAATACCACCAGTACGATCAGCACCACGGCCAGACCGATGATCCAGCTCATGGAAACATCCGTGCCAAGCACCTTCAGCACGCCGCCGACGCCAAGGATCGGCGCGTAACAGACAATACGGAAAAACATCACCATCAGAAGCTGCACCTGCTGGATATCGTTTGTACTGCGCGTGATCAGTGACGCCGTGGAAAACCGGTTAAATTCCGCGTTCGAAAAACCGATCACCCTGCGGTATACCACCGCGCGCAGATCATGTCCGGTCGTCGCCGCCACACGTGCCGACAGGAACGTGACGCTGATCGCCGCCACCATGCAAAGAAACGCCAGCGCCAGCATTTTCAGCCCGGTAAACAGCAGATACCGCATCTGCATCGCATCCATATCCTCACCAAGACGGTCGTACTCATTCTGCACAAAGCCGACTGCCATCTGCGTGACGATTGACTCCGGCATCTGCTCCATCTGTCCGCTGATACCGGAGAGCATCTGCTCCCGCATCGCAGCCGGAAGCGCGGCGATCGTCTCAAACAGGTCTGCGTTCTCCGGCAGGTTCATCTGCTTTTTGATGGCAGCCGCCGTTTCCTCCTGGGAAAGACTCACCAGGACGACCTCTGCCTTTCCGAGCGTCCCGTTCAGCTCCCGTCTCTCTTCTCCGCTGATTTCCTGCAGATACCAGGCGTCACCCTGCTCTTTATAGACGGATTTCACCTGCTCCTGCTGCCCCTCGTCAAGTAACAGCAGCAAACGTTCAAACGACTGTGCGCTGATCTGTTCCGGCACGCCGTCCTCAATTCCTTTTTGCTGGATTCCCACATTAATAATATCCGAGGTGTAGGAAGGCAGCGACAGATCACAATATGCCTGCAGAAAAAGCAACAGCACGATCAGCAACATATAGCCCGCCGATCTTTTCATATACTTCACAAGCTTCAGCATTTCCTTTTCCCCCTACTCTTTTTTCATACGAAGTTTATAAATTTTATTACTATATATGTAAATAATCAAGTCCCTTTATGGAAATTTAACAAAACTTTTATAGATTACTTTTTGCATAAAAAGAGGACAGCCCCTTTCCGGAGATGTCCCGCTTCGTTGTTCCTGTTCTATTTTTCTGACTGCCCTGCAGGTTCTTCCCTCTGTTCTTTGAGTTCCTCGTATACTGCCAGAACAAAAGCGTCAAACTGGATAAACGGATTTTCTTCATTATTGCCACTGTAAGCCGTAACCATACGCCCTTCTTCCAAAAAATACTCCCAGCCTTCGTCGTCCAGATTCGGCTGATAAATCGTCCAGTTTTCCCGGAAAAACGGCATGTCTTCTTCGTCAATAAGAGAACCGATCGTATCGCTGCCAAACACTTTCATATCTTCTGCTTCCGTACAAACAATTTCCCCAAGGCTTCCGTCGCCCATCGCTCTATACAAAGCAAAAACAGTAATTTCCGAAAGTGATTGATCACCGTATAATTTATCCAGCTCCTTCCACACAACGTCCATATCGGTTCCTGCCGGATAGATGATCATCACGCGGCAGAGCCGCTCCTTCCCGCCCATTGTATCCTCATCAAATTCCTGCAGATTTTTCGATTCCCCAAGCTCCAGATTTATAAAAATGAAATGTATCGCAGATGCTTCCTGTCCGAAAACGTCACAGTTTTCAATATAGAAATGCGGACCCCGTCCCTGTATACTGCAGCCCGCCGTGTCCGCCTCCGTAATTTTGCGCGCGTCTAAAACCTCCTGCACCGACATCCCCCACATGGTATCGGGGAACTCCAGAAAAGAACTGCATTCTGCTGTATCGCACATGCAGAAGAAAATTACAGCAGAAAAAATAATGCCAGCTATTTTTCTCATATTCTTTCTCCTTCACCAATTCTTTTTGCTCTTGATTAACCGCTCAGCCCACAACATTCACAGGGTTGTATTAAGATCATTATATAATACTCTTTTTCTAAATAATATTGACAAACAGGCGCCGTCTTTTCCGTGCTGCGTCTGCCAGCGCAGCTCTTTTATTGTAACAATTCAGCCAAGCTGCCCTGTTATCTTTTATGACTTCTCTTGTTTTAAAAGCTATTCCTACTCTTCTTTTAAAAGCGGATACTCCTTGCCGCAATTCTCTGCAGCAGAGGTTCGCTGTGAGATACGACGATCAGCCCGATTTCCCGCTCTTTTGTCTCTTTCAGCAGGAAATTCCAGATCTGGCTCTGTGTGATCATGTCCAGCATGGTGCTGATTTCATCGGCGATCAGAAATTTTGTGTCTCTTCCGAGGGCGCGCGCGATACAGAAGCGCTGCAGCTCTCCGCCGGACAGCTCCTGCGGGTAGCGGTTCATCCAGTCCTGCTCGATGCCAAGCTCCCGGATGATGCGCTCCTCGATCTCCTGTCCGTCCGTCAGTGTATCCCTCATGCGCAGACGCGGGTTCACCGCGCGCTCCGGATGCTGCCAGATCATCTGCACCGGACAGTATCCCTTTTTCGGAAGCGGCTTTCCATCCAGAAGAACCTCACCGGACTGGGGCTTTAAATAGCCCGCCAGAATTTTACAGAGCGTCGTCTTTCCAAAACCGCTCGGTCCCAGGATCGCCGCACGCTCGCTGCTGTCTACCTTCAGGGACACATTTTGAAAAACAGTGCCCTCCCTCTCCTCATAGGAAAATGTTACATTATGCGCTTCCAGTACCATAGCTTTCCTCCGTTAATATGATGCTCCTGCTGCATCTCAATTTTCGCAGATGTCACCTGCTGTATTCTGCTCTGCCCTGTGATATGTCACTCATTCGCGCCAGCCCCGCAATGTGCGTGGTGCGCCTCCACCGCAAGCGGCTCTCCCTTGTACTGCACACAGCGCACCGTCGCGCAGCCCACGCGCCGCATGGGGACGTCGCCCCGGCACTTTTCCGAATACATGCTGCAGCGCGGTCCGAACGGACAGCCCTGCGGCATATCCTTTACATAGGGCTGCACACCCGGAAGCGGCTGAAATCCGTTCTGCGGCATCGCCCGCCACAGCGCTTTTGTATACGGATGGCGCAGCGTTTCCTCGGACGCAAAATCCGTGACCGGCGCCTCCTCGATCGTCGTCCCTGCGTAAAACACAGCGACGCGGTCCGCCACCTCAAGAGCCAGCTCAATATCATGTGTGATAAGGAGCACCCCGTGCCCCTCATTGGCAAACGCGCGGAAATCCTCCATGGATTTCTTCGCCAGCGCCAGATCCATACCCGGCGTCGGCTCGTCCGCAATAATCAGCTCCGGCTCCTCCATCAACGCCGACGTCAAAAGCACGCGCCGCGTCATTCCGCCGGGGCATTCAAAAGGATACTTATTATCCACGTCTCTGTCCAGACCGTAGCGCGCAAAAAGTGATCTCTGGCGCTGGCGGCGTACCGCGCTCTTTTTTCCCTGGCTCACCTGCTCACCTACCTTCATCAGCGGATCGAGATAGGTCGTGCTCTGTGGGACAAAAGCGATCTTATGCCCGCGAAGCTCCTTCATTTTTTCTGCCGTCAGCAGCTCTCCGTCAAAGTACATCTGTCCGCCGACCTTCGCATTATACGGCAGCATCCCCAGAATCGCATGTGCCAGCAGGCTCTTGCCGGAGCCGCTGGAACCGACCACCGCCACGATCTCGCCCTCATGGACAGAGACGGACAGCCGGGAGATCACCGGCAGCTCCACCTGCCTGCTGCTGCGATCATTCTCATATTGCAGGAAGGAAACCGACAGCTCCTCTATTTCCAAAATGTGACGTTTATTCGTACAACTCATACGTTCCTCCTATGCATGGACGCTGTTTGGATCGAGCAGCCTGCGCAGCGCATTGCCGCCGAGATCAAACAGCACTACCGTCAGCACCAGCATTATCCCCGGGAACAGCGCCAGCCACCATTTTCCCATGATCAGATAGGTCATGCTCTCCGACAGGATCACCCCGATCGCCGGCTGTTCCGAGGAAAGCCCGAAGCCTAAAAAGGTAATGCTGGATTCGTGCAGGATCGCGTGCGGGAACATCAGCACAAGTCCCACCAGAAACTGCGGCAGAAGGTGCGGAAGCATATGCTTCACGGCAATTTTCCACTTGCTCTGCCCCAGCTTTTCCGCGATCAGGATATATTCGCTCTGACGGAGCTGCAGCACCTCCGCACGGATCAGCCTCGCCAGCGACGTCCAGTGCGTCAGCGCCACCCCGATGATCACGCCCTTCAGTCCCTTGCCGCAGGCGTAGGAAATCAAAATTAACAAAAGGATATGTGGAATCCCCATAATCCCGTCAATCAAAAAACTGATTGCCGTATCCACCTTTTTTCCAAACACCGCTGCGGCAACGCCGAGAAGAAGCGCCATCACCGCGCTGACTGCCGCCGCACAGACGCCGATCAAAATACTCATGGAAAGCCCGG
>CABRSG010000052.1 GCA_902473545.1 uncultured Lachnospiraceae bacterium
GTCATATCGTCCAGATTCCCTATCGGCGTCGCACACAAATATAATTTCCCCGCCATGTCACCCTCCTTAATACCCATAAACATCATAAATCTCGTCGGTATACACACCCGGTTCTTTGTATACGATCAGCGGTTTTTCCACCGTAATACGGCTTTTTCCGCCCTTCAGCCCCTCGATCAGAACCATGTTCGGTTCCTTATCAATATAGGGGTAAACCAGCTTCATCCGCTTTGGCTCCAGATGATATTTCACCATCATCGTCATGATCTCCGCCAGCCTGAACGGGCGATGCACCATATAGAACCTGCCGTTCTCACGCAAAAGTCCGGACGCCTGTCCGATCACATCCTCCAACGTGCAGAGAACTTCATGGCGCGCGATCGCTTTGGGCAGCTCCGGATTTACAAGTCCATGGTTGCCTGTCATGTACGGCGGATTGGATGTCACCACGTCAAAAGAGGCTCTTCCAAACATGGATACAGCCTCTTTGATATCTCCTTCTACTATGGAAATCCTGTCCGACAAATCGTTCAGCTCCACGCTCCGCCGCGCCATATCCGCACTTTTTTTCTGAATCTCCAGCCCGGTAAAATGCTCCCCCGGCGTTTTTGCCTCAAGCAGGATCGGGATGATTCCCGTACCAGTGCCGAGATCCAGAACATGCTCGCGCTCCCGCACCCTGGCAAAACCAGAGAGAAGCACCGCATCCATCCCAAAGCAAAACCCGTCTCTGCTCTGGATAATGCGGTAGCCATTACGCTGCAGATCGTCTATCCTCTCGCCTTCATAAAGCTCAATCTTCATTTAGCCTGGATTTTCCTTCCCTTTTTTCCTTCTTTTCCATCGCTTCCAGCTCGGCAAGCTCCCGATCCTTGTCCTGCCGGTTATCTTTCCTGCGCTCCTTCTTTCTGCGCGGCTTAAATTTCAGCTCCTGTACCGGATATTCGCGCAGCTCCTTTTCATCGTCCGCGTCCACCAGTACCTTCACTGTCTGGCGCAGCACATTAATGCTCTGCACCTCACCCTTCAGTCCGTCCACAGTCGTCACATAATCTCCGTTGTTTGGCAGGCGGCTGTTCAAGTATTCATACGTCTCTTCTTCATTTTTCAGACAGCACATCAGTCTGCCGCAGACGCCCGAAATTTTTGTCGGATTTAAAGAAAGATTCTGCTCCTTTGCCATCTTGATAGAGACCGGCGCAAACTCCGACAGATACGAATGACAGCAGAGCGGACGCCCGCAGGAGCCGACACCGCCCAGAATTTTCGTCTCATCGCGCACGCCAATCTGGCGAAGTTCAATTCTCGTCTTAAAAACGGACGCCAGATCCTTCACCAGCTCGCGGAAATCAATACGTCCGTCCGCTGTAAAGTAAAATAAAACTTTATTGTTATCAAACGTATATTCCGCATCGATCAGTTTCATTTCCAGCTTATGCTTGCGGATTTTTTCCTGACATATCTTATACGCTTCCTTTTCTTTTATGTGATTTCTGCGCACCCGCTCGTCGTCCTCCGCCGTAGAGATGCGCAGAACCGGCTTGAGCGGCTGGACCACGGTATTCTCCGGCACATCGCGCGTTCCGGTGACCACCCGCCCGTACTCAATGCCGCGCGCAGTCTCGACGATCACATGCTCGCCGCGTTTTATCAGCATATTCTTCGGGTCAAAATAATAGATTTTTCCGGCGGTGCGAAATCTGACTCCAACTATCTTTGTCATGCTATTCTCCATTCTCTTTTATCAAAAGGAACAACAGTTCCATCGTCAATTCAAAATTTACATTTGCCGTCAAACGTGTCCTGGCTTTCTGAATCCCCTCCAGAATCCGCTCGATCCCCTCGTAGGAGCAGCACCGCGTTTGTTCCTGGATAGCGCGCAGATTTTCGCGGAAAATAATACCATTCGCATCGTTTGTCGCCTTAAAGTACAGCACATCACGGTACCAGACTGCAAGAATATCCAGATAATCGCGGACATCTACCTTAAACTCAGATACCGCCTTCACTGCCGCCGTGATCTCCCCGATATCCATGTCCTTCAGATGCGTCAGCAGATGGATAGCCGCTCCCTTGATCTCATTGAAATTTTCTGACGTCGCAAGCTGCACGGCTTTTCCAATATTCCCCTGCGCAAATGCAACACAAATATCCGCCTGATAATCCGGAACCTTCACATGTTCCATAAGATATGTGCGTACCTGGGAATCCGGCACCGGCTTGGTATTCAGCATTACGCAGCGCGACAAAATTGTCGGCAGGAGCGACGATGCATTTGTGGTAAGAAGCAGCACCACTACATAAGAGGGCGGCTCCTCAATCGTTTTTAAGAGCGCATTCTGAGCCTGCATCGTCATCTTTTCCGCATCGCTCACAATATATACCTTATACGGGCTGCTGTACGGACGCACCTGCACATCTTCCACAATCTGCTCGCGGATATCATCCACACTGATACTGTTCGGTTTTTCATGTGTGATTTCCATGATATCCGGGTGATTTCCGCTGTTCGCCTGACGGCATGAGTGACATGTATCACATGGCTTTTCTTCATCGCTCTCACAGTTCAGGGCTTTTGCAAACACGCGTGCGATCGTCTTTTTTCCGGAACCCTTTTCCCCGTTTAAAATATAGGCATGAGATACCTTATTTGTCTCAATCGCATTCTGCAGATGCCCAATCACATCCTTATGCCCGATAATCTGACGAAATCCTTTCATGCCCCGCTCCCTTCTTTCTGGCACTGACGAATAAAATCCGCAATCTCCTGCATACATTCCTCACGCTGGTTATCATTGCAGAAGCGTTTTGTAATCCCCGCCTTCTGTAAATTCTCCTCGGAAAAATCTGCTGTGTCTGCCAGAAATCTTCTGCACATTTCCTCAAATTTACGATTCTGCGGTTTGCGTTCCCGCTTCAGCGCGCGCTCCAGGCGATTGCCGTCGTCTACCTCTATATAAATGGGAATGACCTTCTCATCCCCATAATATTCCTTTAATTTCACATACGATTCCAGCGTCCCGATCGCAATATAATCGTAATGCTCCAGGTCTGTATGTTCGTCGTCTACCGTAAAGTACTTCCAGATACCATGAACCGTATGATATGCGCGCAGCTCTATGATCTTTCCCTGGCGCTGCAGCTCATCTGCTTCATCCTCCGTGACAAAATGATACTCCACGCCGTCGTTTTCCTTCTCACGAATGGGTCTGGTCGTATACATCACAAGATTTCTGAGACCCAGCTCCTCTCTTTCTGACACGTCTTTAAAAATAGTATCTTTTCCGGTAGAGCTTTTCCCCATGATATAAAATAATTTACCCATTTCAGCCCTCTTTGCTGCTATGTTCTCGCATCTTTAATCATACTATAAAAAGGTTATCCGTGTCAAATAATATCGGGATTTCACCTCACCGCTTCCGTTCAGCCGTTTCAGCCCGGGATTTCATCTGCTTCAATTATTTCATAGCGATATCCGCTTTCTTCCATCAGCCTCAGATACGGCTTCGGGTCAAAATATTCCGGTGAGAATACCCCGGCGTCCTTCCAGATCCCGCGTCCGATCAGCTCCAACGCAAGCGCCGCCCCAAAACCGGTCTGGGCCGTCACCGCCTGGCTGCCCCAGCGTTTCATAGATTCCTGGTTGTCGAAGGGCTGATACAAGAAGTATTCCTTCCTATTTCCGTCCTTCTTTCCAATACAGTGTACGCCCACCAGCATCATACCGGTCATCTCATCGCCAATATCCTTCGGCTGCGGCGCGCACGCCGCCACCACGTCGCGCGGTACGACCTGCACATCTCCCACCTGCACCGGATGGATGCCGCGCAGCCCCAGCTTATCCAGCACCTTTAAGGCTGTGATAAGATTTTCGTCGAGACTGATCTTAAAGGTCGCCTTTTTCAGACCGTACTGCTTCAGATAGCGCGGCAATGTCACAACCTCCTCATGCTCCACCTTCACCAGTGTATTGTATCCGACACCCTCCGGCATCTCAAAGGTTTCCTGCCCGGCAAACGCTTTTTCCACAAGAAATCCGCCTTTGTCCTCATCATATTCCACATTTGGGTTCATCACCTCATCCAGAACAGTCCAAACATTAAAACCAAACATGATGTCGTCAGGATCTGCTCCGGGGACGGACAGATTGCCTCCATCCTTCACATGCGCCTCATAAATTTCATCCAGCAGCTCTGTGGCTGCATATTTTGCAAATACATTTACAACGCCCGGATCGATTCCAAGACAGATTACCGCCATCTGCCCCTTCGCGCGCCATGCCTCATGGCGGTCAAAATTGTATTTTGTCATCGGCTCCAGATAGCTGTTTTCAATGCCTAAGCCGTAAGCCGGCTCGTCCATCGGCACCGACCAGGTGCCCATGCTGGCATAATTGCAGCCTGTCTCAAATGCCGCGTCAAATATCATGTTGCTTGCAAAGGGAGGCGCTGCATCCATCACAAAATCAATGTGATGCGTGCGGATGAGCTGCTTCATTTCCTCCCGATCTGTAGCGTTTGCCTTCGACACCGCAAAGCGCGTACCACCACCAAGCATCGCCGCCACTTCCCGCGCTCTTTTCTCATCATAATCGCAGATCAGCACATATTGAAGCCATGTGCCTTCCGGATCCCTCCACTGCATGACTTTCAGAATGCTCTCTCCGACAGCACCCGCTCCTACCAGCATCATTCTCATGATAACGTTTCCTCTCTTTCACGCTCTTCCAAAGCGGCACAGCCGCGTCCCGTATCACATCAATCCCTGCATTTATCGTCTGCGTCTTTTCACTGCCAGCGTAATAACTCCAGCGGCAACTGCCAGCGCGATCAGCACCCACGCCCACACCGGCATATCGTTGATGTTAAAGCAGCGCACACTGATCCACATTTCGTTAATCACTTCATTTTGCGCATCATCAAAGTAGATCATGATCGACGACCTTGCTATCGCATCCTGCGACGGGTACTGCGCAGAAAGCTGTCGTCCCGCCTGGTCCGCCGGAGCCGTGATCACATAATCCTCACTGTTCTCCTCCTCTGAAAAGAAATAGCTGATATCATAATCAACAATCTCTTCCTCATCCTCTTCGGCCCCATAACACCAGTCGGCATACTCAAAAATCCGCTCATCCTCTCCGCCGGAAATCACAGAGGTGTAACCGATATAATACATATTGCGGATGACATTATCCGCTCTGGAGTTAAAATTAATGAATGCCTCGGCAGCGTGCTGCTTTGCTGCGTCGCCCCTGATACCGTTTTTCAGCATCACCCAGCCGTCAAAATAAATATTGGTCGATTCCTTCGGCACCGCAAACGCCAGCGTAAAATCATCCTCATCCGCCTGATCCATGGTATATACTGCGTCGCCGGACCACTGGTAGTTTGCCGCCACCTTTCCCGTCACCATATCTGCTTTGCCGGAATCTGTCTCAAAAGAATATGCGTTATTTTTCACATCCTGTAAATAATCCTGCACCAATGCGATGGTCTCGGAAGATGTATCGTTCATCTCCTCTTCGAGGTTTTTCTGATAATCCGCATCCTGCAGAAATTCCTCAGACGTAAGTAAATCTGATTTCAGTGCACCGACTGCCGCAAAATAAGAATCACGCACATTATCTTTGATCGTCACCTGCCGGTAATACGCCGGATCGTCTAAAATCTTCCAGCTCGATGCGTCCTCCTCCGACACAAGATCAGGATTGTACACAATCCCAGTGATACCCCACATATAGCCTGCTGCGTACTTCGCCCATGCCTCGCCGTTAATCTCATTTGTCTCAAAAATCGAACGGATATAGGGAGATACTCCATTTATATAATAATTATTCTCATCCGATGCGTCAAAAAATTCCTCCGACAGCGGCACAAGCTGCTCCTGCGCCATCAGCTTCATGATCATGTACTCGGAAGGGCAGACGAGGTCGTATTCATCTCCCAAAGTCAGCATATTGTAGAGATCCTCGTTTGTTCCAAAGGTAGAATACTCCACATTTACCTTAATCCCATAGGTTTCCAGATACCACTCCTCGAAATCCTCCACCATGGAATTTATACCAATAACGTCCCCGCTCTCCAGATCGATCGTCTCTTCCTCATCCCAGTCGCCAAGGTCAATGTATTCCTCCCAGTTGCACACCCGCAGCGTAACCTCCGGGATTTTTCCCGGCTGTTCTGCCTGCACATCACTTGCTGCAAATGTGATCATAGGCATCGCATCACACAGTAAAGCGCTGCAAAGAACCGCCGCAGCAATTCTTTTTTTCCATTCGCTCCCCGCACCTCCCGGAAGTATAGCGCGGGCGGACGTCCGGCGTACGAAAAAATGCTTTTTCTTTTTCATCCTTATCACACCTCCGCCTTTTCCGATGGCTCTTTCTGAGCCCGCAGGTTCATCAGCACAACAATCAGAATAACGACTGCAAAGATTACTGTAGACAATGCCCACAGCGCCGTTTTGATCGTTGTCTGGGAACCTTTCGTTGCATTTACCACGTAGGTGCTGATGGTGTCAAAGGTGGCCGGCTTTGTATAAGTTGCAACAAAATAATCGTCCAGAGACAGTGTAACCGCCAGCGCAAAGCCGGACACGATTCCCGGAAGGATCTGCGGAATCACAATCTTCCAGAGCGCTTCCGCCGGCGTTGCTCCCAGATCCAGCGCTGCCTCATAAATGCTCGAATCCATCTGCTTCAGCTTCGGGACAACCGACAGGAAAACAAACGGTGCGCATAATGTCACGTGACCTGCGAGCAGCGGCACAAAGGTATCCTTGCTCACCCCCAGAACCACTACAAGCAGGATGCAGATAGAAAATCCGGTTACAACATCCGCATTCACAACCGGCACCTGGTTCACTGTGGAGAGTGCAGATGATACGCGCTTTCCGCTGTAAAAAGAACCAATTGCCCCCATCGTACCGAGCAGCGTTGCAATCGCTGCCGCCGAAAATGCCAGTGCGATCGTTCCAACGATCATATCCCGCAGCTCCGGCGTCGTAAATAATGTCACATAATTTTTCAGAGAAAATCCACGGATCGCACCAATCTGTGTGGCGTCAGTAAAGCTGTACACTGCCAGAACAAGAATCGGCAGATATAAAAACAGCAGGACAAATGCAATTATCAAACCCTTCCAGATTTTCTTCATCATAGCAGTGCACCTCCTCTCGGATTTTCTTCCTCTTCCATACCTTTCGTCAGCAGCGTAAACAGACAGATGATCGCCAGAAGGATCAGTGCGATCATCGAACCGCCGTTCCAGTTATAAGCCGCAAAATAGCTGCTGATCAGACTTCCCATAATGTATGTGCTGTTATACAGCATATCCAGCACCACATAGTTTGTCATTGCCGGCAGAAATACCATAGCAATGCCGCTTACGATTCCCGGCACCGAGAGCGGCAATGTCACTTTTAAAAATGCTTCGCGGTCATTCGCTCCCAGATCCCGCGCCGCCTCCAGCAGCGACTCATCCAGCTTCACAATCGTATTGTAAATCGGCAGGATCATAAACGGAAGAAAATCATAGGTCATACCGATTACAGCGTTAAGGAACGGATAATATGCCAGGTTATTTTCAATTAATGTAAGAATTTCCTTCAGCGCCGTAATGCGCAGAGAAAAATTTATCCACATCGGCATAATAAAAATCATCACGATCACCGACTTTGCTTTCAGTTTACTCTTTGCAAGAATATACGCCGTTGGGTATGCAAGCAGCAGACAGACTGCTGTCGTCGTGATCGAGATCGCAAAGCTGTAGCAAAGCGTTCCCAGCGTGTTCGGGTTCGTGAAAAACCCGGTCAGATTTGACAGCGTAAACTGTCCCTGTCCGTTTGTGAACGCGTAATAGATCAGCACCAGAAGCGGCGCAACCACAAAAAGCACCAGAAAAAGCGCATAGGGGATTCCCAGACTTTTTCTGGAAAATGATATTTTTCCCATCGCTCCCCCTCCTATCTTTTTACGGAAAATTTCATTTTTTCTACCGGCATAATCAGCCCCACCTGGTCATCCATATTCCACAGATATTCAAAATCCTGCCCCATATCCGTATGTATGACATAGCTGTAGTGGTCGCCCTTGTAGATTAAATTGCTGATGTAGCCCTGCACAAGCCCTTCATCCTGGTGATCCGTCATTTTCATATCATTCGGACCGATCGCCGCCATCACGCGGATCTTGCGCGGATCGATCTCTTCACCCGATGCATCCAGAAGCGTCCCGTCCTCCGCGCGCTTACTTCCCTTGATGATTTTTGTCAGGCTGGTATCCAGAACCACGCCGTTATACTCCAGCCTATGATTCTTATTAATTTCCACTGCAAAAATGTTTGTGTGATCTTCTGCGATCATAATATGAATATTATCCGGCTCTACACGCATTCCCACCAGATCGCCCGGTTTCGCAGATTTCACCGACTGAATCACCATCTCATTTTTACCGGACGCCACCATGATCTCATAATGCATCCCTTTAAATATCACAGAAGTTACCACGCCGCGAATCGTACCGTCCTGCGGAGCCGTCAATATCACATCCTCCGGGCGAACAACCGCTGTGATATGCGTACCTTCCTCCACATCATCCACACATTCAAACTCGCCGCCGCAGAAACGCGCCCGCAAGTGCCCCGTCATAATGCCGTTGAAAATATTGCTGTCTCCGATAAAGTCTGCAACAAACGCATTTTTCGGTTCATTATAAATATCCTCCGGCGTACCGATCTGCTGCGTCTTTCCCTCGGACATTACCACGATCTTATCCGACATGGTAAGCGCCTCTTCCTGGTCGTGCGTCACATAAATAAATGTGATGCCAAGCTCCTTGTGCATCGCCTTCAGCTCCAGCTGCATCTCCTTGCGCATCTTTAAATCCAGCGCGCCCAACGGCTCATCCAAAAGCAGGATTTCCGGTTCATTTACTACCGCGCGCGCGATTGCAACACGCTGCTGCTGCCCGCCGGAAAGCGTGGAAACACGGCGATTCTCAAAGCCCTCCAGGTCCACCAGCTCCAGAACCTTTTTGACCTTCTTTTCAATCACGTTCTTCGGCGCCTTTTTTTGCTTCAGACCAAATGCGATATTATCAAAAATATTCATATGCGGAAACAGGGCGTAGCGCTGAAACACCGTGTTGATCGGACGCTTATGCGGCGGCAGATTCGTGATTGGCTTTCCGTTCAGCAGAATTTCCCCTTCCGTCGGAATGTCAAAGCCTGCAATCATGCGCAGCGTTGTCGTCTTGCCGCACCCGGATGGTCCCAAAAATGTCACAAATTCTCCTCGCTTCACCTCCAGGTTGAAATCCTCCACAGCGTGAAAACCATCCTCAAATGTTTTTGTGATATGTTTTAATTCAATAATATTTTCTCTCTGCTCCATCGCAACTCCCTCATAATTTCTGTATTTTTTTTGTCCGCATTAAAACATCGGCGGCGTGCTTACCCAGATAAATTTTGCCGGACGGTTACCGGGGTTTTCTATCCTGTGCTTACGCTTGGCGGGATAATAAAAGCTTTCTCCCGACTTTACATGATAAACCTGATCTCCCAGATAAAGATTTAGCTTCCCGGAAATCACATATCCAAATTCCTCGCCGTCGTGCGGCTTGTCCTCATCAAGGCTCTGATGCGGCTGCATCACCACCAGAAGCGGCTCCATCTGATACTTCTGTGCCGTCGGCACGATCCACTGAATACTGTTTCCGCCCTCGTCAACCTTTTCAAAAAAACCTTCCTCCGTAAACACAATCTGTTCTTCCACTGCTTCCTTGAAAAAGTCGGACGCTGTCGTTCCAAGACATTCGATCAGATCCAGCAGCGTCACCACCGACGGTGAAACCTGCCCGCGCTCAAGCTGCGAAATAAATCCCTTTGTCAGCTCCGCCCGGTCTGCAAGATCCTGCTGCGTCAATCCGTTACGATTGCGCAGATCTCTTATCTTTTTGCCGATCTGGGCATTCACATAATCCTGTTCCATTTACCCTCGCTCTCCTTTTTCTGTCCTTACTATTCTAAACTAAAAATCACTTTTTACTAAACTTTTTATTCCGAATTTGATTATACTATTATTAAACTTTTCGTCAACTATCAATGCTATTTTAAATTGTATTTTTTTATATACAATCAGCGTACGCAAAAAAAGGGACCAAAGGTCCCCATGATGTTTTAAAGAGTTACTGTCGTGATAGATTCCGCCGGAAGGCAAACCTTCGCGACCATACCTTCTATACGCAGCTTTACAGTTCTTTCTTCCTTTTCACGGTTAAGAAGCACTGCCTGGATCACCCCGTCCGGATTTTCAAATGCCGTCGCATCAATTTCATCCGTGTACCGGCTTGTGCCGATCCATGTTGCTCCCGGCTGGATAAAATGACTGAAATGACGGATATAGGAAAGCGTGTTGCGTTCCAGAAGCTTTTTCTCTTTTGTGTGATAAAGATACGGTGCATCACAAAAATTCCCCGCATGATTTGGTCCTCCTGTCTCATCCAGCACACATGCTTCTGACAAAATAAGCTTTTTGCCGGGAAACCGGTCTCTTACATACGAAAGAGCTTCAAAATGATCCCCGCTGTACCAGTGGAAAGCAAGCCCCGTTATCATATGATCGGTCGTCTCATCAATGATTTTGCAGGCACGTTCAAATATGCGTTCCTTATTGTGATCCCAGATAAAAATTTCAATATCATCAAGTCCATGCTCCTGCAGAGCCGGATACAGGAAATCCCGCAGAAACTCTTTTTCCTGTTCTGCAGTATAAACACAAGAATCCCAGATCTGCATCGCTGCCGGTTCGTTCTGCAGAGACATTCTTGTGATGCGGCAG
>CABRSG010000053.1 GCA_902473545.1 uncultured Lachnospiraceae bacterium
GGTTTCTTAAAAGACGGCGACATAACAGTCATTACCGCCGGGGTTCCGCTTGGCATGTCCGGCACAACGAACCTCATCAACGTGCATATCGTCGGCGATCCATACTAAATCCGATTATGCGTTCTGTTCCGCATAACCGGATGCTCGTTGCCGAAAACTAAAAAAACACGGCGCTGGAAGAATATTCCGGTACCGTGTTCTGTTTTACAGCAGCTCCTCAATATCCGCCAGCTCTTTCAGAATCCCCTGCTGCCGCTCGGAAAAGAGCAGGCTCTTATTATATTTATAGAAACGATCGCAGCCGTTGACATCCACAAACCACGCCGCATAATAATCCGTGTTCATCTCTGTGATAAACACGACCATTTCCTGGCTGTCGCCAAAGGCGCGCTCCAGAAAATCAAACGCGAAATTCAGCGCCGCGTCCGCCTGCGCAAGCGTCCCACTGCGTTTCTGCGGCTCGTCAGAAAACCACTCTTTGATCTGCGCAAACGCCTGCTGACCGTCCTGCGGCAGATCCGCCTTCATAGAAACTGTATATCGCTCCAACGTTTTCTGGATATCGCTCTGCACATGCTCTCCTTCTCTTGTGAGATGCTCCGCCTTTTTCTGGCGCGCAAAGTCCTTCGCAAACTTCACCGCAACCGCCTCCAGAAGCCGCTGTGCCTCCTCCCCGGAAAGCTTCTGCGCCGCGCTGCCAAGCAGGTTTTTGTAATCCTTTAGCTGTCCGAACAGCCCGGTCACATACTGGTCTGCGTGATGTGCTTCAGCAAACAATTCATGCAGCGCCGAGAGCAGCAGTCCGATCACACTGAGCTTTTCATCGAAGGAAGCCCGCCGGATCTTGTCCACTGCCGCATCGCTGATCCTGCCCTGCAAAATCTCCTGCACGCGATAGTCCTTTTTATATTTGTTGTACAAATCAAGATAATTTGCAAAGTCCTTCGCAATCCGCCAATGCTGGATGTACTGATAGATTACCTCCCGGTCCGCCGTCCTGCCAAGCGTCTCATACACCTGCAGAAGCTGCGACAGATCCTCCCAGCCGCGGGCGGTCGCAAACAGCTTGCCGTCCACCGTTGTCTCCACCTTATAAAAATGATCTTTCTTCAGCTCCAGGTAGGAAATGATCGCATTGTGGACGCCTGCTGCGTAAGCGTACTCCTTCCAGACCGCAAAATCTGCCTCCACGTCGATTTTCTTGATACGGTCCAATGTCACCACATCAAACTCACGCACCGATTTATTGTACTCCGGCGGATTGCCCGCCGCTACGATCACCCAACCCTGCGGCACCTTCTGATTGCCGAAGGTCTTACATTGCAGGAACTGCAGCATCGCGGGTGCCAGCGTCTCCGACACGCAGTTGATCTCGTCGATAAAAAGAATGCCCTCACGCAGGCCCGTCTGCTCCATTTTTTCGTACACCGACGCAATGATCTCGCTCATTGTATATTCCGTCACAGAATAAGTTTTGCCGCCAAATTCCTTCTCACGGATAAACGGCAGCCCGATCGCGCTCTGCCTGGTGTGATGTGTGATCGTGTAGGAAACAAGCCCCAGCTTATTTTCCCGCGCGATCTGCTCCATGATCTGCGTTTTCCCGATTCCGGGCGGTCCGATCAGCAGAAGCGGACGCTGGCGCACCGGCGGAATCCGGTATTCGCCGTACTCGTCCCTGCTTAAATATGCCTCAATGGAATTTCGTATTTCTTCCTTCGCTCTCTTGATATTCATAATCGCCCTCTCACTTTTTCTTCCACACTCTCAGTTTTCCTTTGCGCGCTTCTCCAGCTCCCGCCGCTTTATCACCAGCTTCATCGCCCACGGCGGCACGTTGGTATCGGACTCCTCCTCTTCCATAAACAGAAACGCGGTCTGGAACGGCGGCATCCGTTTCGGATAAATGCCAAATCCGTCCGTAAAATAGAGAAGTCCTTTTAAATTCGTAAATTTTTGCTCCCGGATAAGCTGCTCCACATAGGTGAATGCCGGGCGGAAATCCGTCCCGCCGCTGCCGATGATCTCGAAATGCTCCATGTACTCCCGCAGCTCCTCCAGAGATGTAATGCCCGTATCCGCCTGCACACGCTCATCGCACTGAATGATATGGAAGTTGATCTTTCGGAAAAAGCTTTCCTGTTCGCTCAGGATCGCATAAGTTTCCTCCAGAAATGCCCGCACAAGCTCGCCGGAGCAGGACATTGACGTGTCGATCACGACAGCAAACTCCTCGATCTTCTTTACCTCTTTTGTCTCCTGCGGCTCGATCAGCGGCATATTGCCGTACAGTGATAGCCCGTAGCTGTAAAACACATAGTCAAACTGGTCGGGGTCGACCTGTACGGCTTCCTTTAATACCGCAAATTTCCGCAGGAAGGTGCGGTAGTCCATCGTCTCCCGCTGCACGACCTTAAGCTGCTCCTTCAGACCGCCGTCGCCCTCTGATGCCTCCTTCGAGAAGGTATCAAGGTCCATCTCCATCTTTTCGCGAATGTCCTGCCAACGATCCCGCGTCTTAGCATCTTTGGGATGCTCCGGCTCACGGCACCAGCGGCTGTGATCGTCCACCGTAAACTCCCGGCGCCATTTCTGCACCCTGCGTTCATCGGGCTGCCACTTTTCCAGAATGTGGCAGATTCCCTCCGCCGTCAGCACTTTAAGGCTCCCGCGAAGCTCCCTGTAAAGCTTTTCCCGCTCCCACGAAACAGGAAGCTTTACACAGCGGATCTGCATAGCGTCTATGATGGATTCCATCGCAATATCGCACGCCAGGTCCCAGTATTCCTCCGCCCCCTGCGGTTTTCGAAACACATGACCGAACAGGCAATGAAGCACCATGTGAAGGTACATCCGGTTAATCCGCCTGCGCTCGGCGCGGAACTCGCCGCCCAGATGCTTTGTATTATAATAGATAAAATTTCCGTCCGTCGCCACACACGTGATGCCCTCGTCCATCACATAAGAGAAGGAGGACAGCGCCACATCGAGAAAGCGCATATGCAGAAACAACTCGTTTCTGGCATTGAAAAGGATGTGCCGACCGGTGTCCTCCATGCGCTTTCTGATCTCCTGTTCCCGCTCAAAAATGTCCTGCAAACAATCCCCTCCCGTTCTCTACAGCTCAAAGCTCTGCACGCTTTGCTTTCGGCGGCGGTATTTATGATCCATCAGAAAGCTCTGACTCTCCATCCTGCCCGCTTCATTCGCCTCGCGGATCAGCTCAAACAGCTCATCGGCGCTCCAGTCGATGAACGTACAAAGGTATTCCAGCGCCTCCTGCTGCTCAAAGGCAAGGCACCAGGAAGCCGCCTCCCGGCGGTGCTCCATCAGCCATGCCATGTAAATTCCCTTCGCATCCTCCGTGAGCCTGTAAGGCTGCTGCAGTCGCAAAAGACTAAGCTCAATACAGAAATCAACGCTCTCCCATGCTGCCGCCTCACCAAACAGCCCGTCATACTCCGAAAAGTTTAATTCTCCATCGCGGAAGCACTGCCGGTAATGATAACCGGAGCCGTGAAAATGCGTCTCCAAAATCCGTGCCGGCGTATTTTCCACCGCCTCCTCGTAATATTCGGGAAATAAAAGCTTCGCCGCCGTGCCGTCCCCGTAATCCAGTGTCACCCGCAGCTCCTGCCGCAGCTCGCTGACAATATCCTTTAAACAGTATCCCCAGGCATTCTGCATATACACGTACAACTCCCGCAGCCGGTAACAGCCGGTGAATGCCCCACCCGCGATATCCTCCGTCTGATGATAGAGCGTCATGCGCTCCAGCTTCCGACAGCCGTAAAAGGCATAGTTTCCGATGCGGCGCAGGCTCTGCGGAAGCTGCACCTCCAGAAGCTTCTCCCCGCAAACTGCACAGTCACCGTCATCCGTTTTCGGTTTTGCGTGCGAAAAAGCGTAGTCGCCCAGCGCAGTCACCGGGCAGCCCTCTATCTGCTCCGGCAATTCTGCCCGTTGCTCCTCTCCCAGGCAGCGCTCCACAATTACCTGTCCATTTTCCACGCGGCTTACAATCTCCATAATGTCCTCCGTGATTTATACGATAAGAATGCGCCCGGATAACCGGGCGCACCTGCATTTTTTCTTATTCTGCTGTCTCTGCCTCTGCAGCGTCCTCAGCCGCATCGTCTGCAGCGTCCGCTTCTGCCTCTGCTGCAGCCTCTGTGATATCTTCTGCCGCATCCGCCTCTGCCTCATCAACCACAGCTTCTTCATCCGCTGCTTCCGCGGTATCCTCCGCGGTCAGATCATTCAGATACGTATCGACAGCCGTGGTATCTGCGTCGTAGAATTTTCTTGTCTCCACATGGAATCTGCTGTAAGCGGAAACTCCGATCCACGCGACAAGCACCAGCAGCACTGCATAGCCGCCTATTCTCCAGAGCATTCTCTCACGCTTTTCCTTCTTCATGATTTTCTGGCGATTCGCTTTCTGCTCTTTATAGCGGTCTACCTTTGCCTGACTCATATGACATTTCTCCTCTATCTTACATTCTTTCCTGCAAGCACCTTGCATATCCTGCCTAATAGTGTAACATAGATTCCACTAAAATACAATCTTTTTTATAAAACGACGATTACGCCACCATCACTCGCATATAGACTGCTGATTCCGCGGGTATCCAGCACGATCGCATCCTTTACCTTAATTTTTTCCAGAATAGCCTCCTTCACCATCTGCGCCCGCTCCGGGCAGTTGCAGTGGGAAATTGCGAGAATCCTTTCCTCCGTGTGCTCCGCCTGCTGCACAAGAATATCCACCATCCGCACCAGCGCCTTGTTGATTCCGCGCACCTGCGCCAGCGGCTCGATCGTGCCCTCCTGCGTGCCGTGCATCACCGGCTTGATCTTCAACGCCGTCGCCAGAATCGCCTTCATCGTGCTGAGGCGTCCGTTTTTGCGCAGCGTCTCCAGCGTTTCCAGAACGAAATATGTTTTCTTCTCCGCGATATATTTTTCTACGGTCTTGATGATGTCCTCAAACTCCATCCCGGCTTCCTCGCACTCCTGGATTTTCAGACCGATAAGCGTCTCTCCGATGGATGCCGAGCAGGAATTAAATACATGCACCTTTTTCTCCGGATGCTCCTCCAGAAAAAGATTTTTGCCGAGAACGGCGCTGTTGTAGGAACCGCTCAGTTCAGCAGATAACGTGACTGCGTACACGTGATCCGCGCCGCAGTCGAAGGCATTTTTATACGCTTCCGGAGAGGGACAGGCGGATTTCGGACAATTCGGACTCGCTGCCGCGCGCGCCAGAAAATCTGCCTGGTCAAATGTTTCATCGTCCACAATCATAAAATCGTCCACATATATCGTAAGCGGGGCAGTTTCAAAATGACCGTCCTTCTTCATTTCCTCGGTTAATTCACCGCAACTGTCGATTACCACTTTATAGCTCATGCCGCTAAAACCTCCTGAAAACGTAACGTAGTTTTTAATACTACATCATCATAGCACATATATTTCCATTTGAAAAGTGTTTTTCTGCTTTTCATTTCAAACTTTCTATTATATACTAATGATACCCGAAATTTCAGATACGAGGAGAATCATTCATGCTTGCCCTGCAGATCACAGAAGTAAAACCATTTATGAATAAACTGTTTCTCGGAGACACCTTCGACGGTTTTCAGCTCTCGGAGGCGGTCTTTGTCACGTTCAATACCTTTCATATAGACGGAAGCCTGCAGAAGGAATACTATTCCTCCGAAGAGCTGGAAATACAGCAGCTTTCGCAGCAGTCCTGGTCCTTCTGGCGCCAGCTCCGCCCATTTTGTTTAAGCCTCATCAAGGGAAAGCACACGCCGCTGGAGTTTAAAATCGTATTCCGCCTCGCTCCGGCAAATGTGGAAAAACTGGTGGCACAGTCGCAGCTCGCGGTAGGTCCGTCGGATATTGACGGGCTTTTTCTGAACCTTCATTTCCGCCAGGGTGCGCTCACCTGCACGACCGGTTCTTCCCTGCGCTTCTTTACGCTGGACAAAACGGTGGAGCATACCTGGGATGAAATGGTGAAAAAATTCCTCCAGAAACAGGAAATCGTATTCTGTTAGCACTCATTTGAGTTGAGTGCTAATTTTTTCTTGACATTCTATCCGCCTGGTATTATACTATCCATAATTCCACAAATGAATTACAAATATTAGATGAGGTGATAGTATATGAGCAAAACAGGTAATCTTTCTATTAACAGTGAAAACATTTTTCCGATTATCAAAAAGTGGCTGTATTCCGACCACGACATCTTCATGCGAGAGCTGGTTTCCAACGGCTGTGACGCCATCACAAAGTTGAAAAAGCTTGCCTTAATCGGAGAATTTGCTTTCCCGGAGGGCTACAAAAACAAAATTGACGTTATCGTAAATCCGAAGGAAAAAACGCTGAAGTTTATCGATACCGGTCTTGGCATGACTGCCGACGAGGTGGAGGAATATATCACACAGATCGCCTTCTCCGGCGCAACTGACTTCCTGGAGAAGTACAAGGACAATGCCAACGGCGACGAGATCATCGGTCACTTCGGTTTAGGCTTCTACTCTGCGTTTATGGTAGCTGACGAAGTACACATTGATACGCTCTCCTACCGCGAAGGCGCTTCTGCTGTTCACTGGGAATGCGACGGCGGTACCTCCTACACCATCGGAGAGGGCGCCAAAACGACCGTCGGTACGGAAATCACCCTGTTCCTCAACGAAGAAAGTCTGGAGTTTGCCAACGAATATCGTGTCCGCGAGGTTTTGGAAAAATACTGCTCCTTTATGCCGACCGAAATTTTCCTTACCAACGCAGACGCTGAGCCACAGTATGAAACCATTCTCAAGGAAGAAGTACGCGATGACGATGAAGTGATCGAATACATTCATGAGGATGCCAAGACGGAGGAAAAAGAAAACGAAAACGGCGAAAAAGAAGTGGTAGAAGGTTCTCCGGCACAGGAAAAGGCAAAAATTAAGAAGCGCCCGGTTTCCATCAGCGATATTCATCCGCTCTGGACAAAGCATCCGAACGAGTGCACGAAAGAGGAATATCTGGAGTTTTACCGCAAGGTATTTATGGACTATAAGGAGCCGTTGTTCTGGATTCATCTGAACATGGACTACCCGTTCAACTTAAAGGGTATCCTTTACTTCCCGAAGATCAACACCGAGTACGATTCCATCGAGGGAACCATTAAGCTGTACAATAATCAGGTGTTTATCGCAGACAATATCAAGGAAGTGATCCCGGAATATCTGCTGCTCTTAAAGGGCGTCATCGACTGCCCTGACCTGCCGCTGAACGTTTCCAGAAGCGCGCTACAGAACGACGGCTTTGTGAAAAAGATTTCCGACTATATCAGCAAGAAGGTTGCCGATAAGCTGAGCGGCATGTGTAAGACCGACCGCGAAGAGTATGAAAAATACTGGGACGACATCAGCCCGTTCATCAAATTCGGCTGCTTAAAAGACAGCAAATTCAGCGACCGTATGATGGATTATATTCTGGTGAAGAACTTAGACGGCAAGTACCTCTCGCTGGATGACTTTATCAAAGCAAACCAGCCGAAGGACGCAGAGACTGCCGAAGCAAACGATACCGCAGAAGCTGCCCAGGAGAACACCGCAGAAGAGGCTTCTAAAGAGGAAACGGAAAAAGAACCGCCGCAGACAACTCTTTACTATGTGACAGACGAGGTACAGCAGAGCCAGTACATCAACATGTTTAAGGAAGCCGGGCTGGACGCCGCAATCCTGAAGCACAATATTGATACGCCGTTTATCACGCATGTAGAGCAGAAAAAGGAGAACGTTCACTTCCAGCGCATCGACGCCGATGTGACCGATTCCGTCAAAGAAGAGACGTCCGGAGACGAGTTGAAGGAAACCACAGAAACGCTTACCGATGTTTTCCGCAAAGCGCTCGGCAAGGATAAGCTTGAGGTAAAGGTGGAGAAGCTGAAAAATGAGAAAGTATCTTCCATGATCACGCTCTCCGAGGAAACACGCCGTATGCAGGAAATGATGAAGATGTACAATATGTACGGCATGGACCCGAATATGTTCGGCGGATCCGAGACACTGGTGCTGAATGCAAACAATGCGCTGGTTCAGTTTATCCTGAATAATAAAGATTCCGAGCATGTTCCGATGATGTGCGAACAGCTTTACGACCTCGCGATGCTTAGCCATGCTCCGCTCTCACCGGAGGCGATGACAAAATTTATCGCGCGCAGCAACGAGATCATGATGCTGCTGACGAAATAAATTTAAATTGAAGCAATGCCGGGCGGCTTTTGATATACAGCCGTCCGGCAAGTTTAATTTCCAATAACGTTACATCCGTTTATTGTAATAACGCGTAACCGCGATAAAAATCAACGCCAGCAGCATAATGGCAATATAACAGCAGTAAAACACGGTGCGGCTGAAAAATCCGGCAATCATTGCCGCTGCAAACAGCACCACAACAAAAATGGTGAAGGTCGTCACTGTCACTCTTCTTGTAATCTCGATTTTACGCTCGTCGTATTCCTCGATTCTTCTTGCATGAAGCGCCTTGGAATCTCTCAGGAGCTTCTTATTTTTCAGCAGAAACATTATTGCTACAATACACAGTCCCGTTCCCACACCGGCATACACGCCGTCTGTAAAGCTGTCCGCTGACGGCAGGAACGCCAGAGATTCATTGAGCACGCTGAGCATCAGCAGAACCGCGCCAAATGCGATCAGCGCATACAGCCCTTTCGCTTTCCTGCGGATCATGCCCGCATACTCCTCATCATTTGCCGGAATATTCCAGGCGCCAAATAAATCCTTCATCATACATGGTTTCATAAATTCTCTTCCTCCTCAAATATAAAAATTTCCTCAATCGTCATGTGAAAAAACTGTGCCACCTTATGGGCGAGAACAAGCGATGCATTATATCTCCCGTTTTCCAAAGAGATAATGGTCTGCCGCGTCACGTCGACCGCCTCGGCAAGCTCTGCCTGCGTAACCTTTCCCGCCTTTCGCAGCTCCTGGATTCTGTTTTTCAAAATTACATCCTCCCTTTTACAACTGTTTACTTTTCCAGAATTTAAACAGTAAAAGCGCGCCGCTTCTGTATATGAGAAGTATAGCGCGCTTTACATTTTTTGTCAAGTATGTTTTACATTTTTTGTATAGTATCTTTTACATTACAGACAAAGCACCGCAGCTTTCCATTCGGATCCGGCGGGATAACGTTCAGCCAGACGACTTTGATGCGAAATTCCTCCCCGTAAAGCTCCTGCAGACGTCCGCGGAAAAATGCGGCGATTTCCTCTTCTGTATGAGTCTTGTCCTGCGGGTCACGCACCAGCTCGACACGCAGATCATGGTAGGTCTCCTGCACGTAGCGGAACTGGGCGATTCCGGTAATGCCGTTTGGAATCTTGCGCAGCTCCAGAACAGAAGTATCCTCCCCGTTTTCGTGCTTTACCATATCGTTCAAACGCCCGTGGATCGTCGTAACAAAGCGGATACCGTCCTTCATATAGGAGGATGCCGTGTCTCCGATATCGTAATTGATCAACGGAAAATCGGTCTTATAAAGCGGCGTTAAGATCATTCGTCCATTGTCCGCCAGGTGATTCTCGCTGTCGTAGATGTTGACCACATGCGTATCGCAGCATAAATCATAGTAATCTTTTCCGGGACGCTTTACCAGGCAGCTGCCTGTCTCATCACTTCCGTAACAATCCACCAGTCCCGGACCAAAGGTTTTCTCAAGAATCTGCCGCGTCACCTCATCGACCATCTCGCTGACAGGAATATACCACTTCGGTTTCCGCACCTTCAGCTTATGCTGCTGCGCATACAGCGCAATGCGGACAATACAGTTTTTGCGCAGGCAGATCAGATCCGGTGCATACGCATTCAGTTCATGAATCACCTGTGCAGTGCCGTCACCCACGCAGCGTTTTTCCGAAATGATCCGGCGCTGCAGAATTCCGAAATTCTGCAGGATAGAATCCTTTTTCTTCTTTTCCGTGCGGTAGCTCGACTCAAAAGACACCATTTTTCCGGTAAAGGGCTTATAGCCAAAGCTCATCAGAATGCGGATCCAGCTCGCATTTGCACAGGCATGTTCCCGCTGCGACTGATAGAGGGTAAGCGGAACGCCGGTGGAACCGCTTGTACTGGTAGCATCCCAGCTATCCCTTGTCTTTGGATTCGCGTCGTATAATTCCTTCATCCATTCCCGCAGCTCTGCCTTTGTGAGCACCGGAAATTTTGCCAGATCCTCCGCACAGTGGAAATCCTCCGGCGTGAGGTGATGCTCTTCAAAGCGCTTCCGATAAAATGATATCTCATAGGCCGCTTTCATCAGCTTATATACATTCTTATTCTGCTTCTTTTTTCGTTTTTGCGGAGCCCGCGAGTAATCCTTTTCCAGAATCAGCAGATAATAAAAGGTCGTCAGATTGATTAATTTTTTTTGTAGCTGCAGTTTCATAAAAATACGCTCCTTATATGATAAAAAGCCTTGTAAATCCATCCGGTTACAAAGCTTTTTCGTTGCCAAGCATACGACAAAAACGTCCAGTGGACGTTTTTTAGTGCGGGTAGCCGGACTTGAACCGGCACGGAGTTGCCCCCGAGAGATTTTAAGTCTCTTGTGTCTGCCTATTCCACCATACCCGCATAATTATTTTATTGTAGAAAATGGGACCTATAGGGCTCGAACCTATGACCCTCTGCTTGTAAGGCAGATGCTC
>CABRSG010000054.1 GCA_902473545.1 uncultured Lachnospiraceae bacterium
GTGAAGGAGCGTATAATGAAGATGGGAAGGGGCTGTCTATCCAGGATGTGCTGCCGCATGGAATAAAAGGACCAAGGACGGATGCTCCGACGAAAGATAATATGAAGCTGGTGGGAATTGACTTTTATCATCAATATAAGGAAGATATAAAGCTGTTTGCGGAAATGGGGTTTAAAGTTTTTCGCACATCTATTGCATGGAGCAGGATTTTTCCTGCAGGAGATGAGGAAGAACCAAATGAAGCCGGGCTGAAATTTTATGATGATGTATTTGATGAATGTCATAAATATGGAATCGAGCCGCTGGTGACACTTTCTCATTATGAAACTCCATTGCATCTGGTCGAAGCGTATGACGGGTGGTTGGACAGAAGGATGATTTGTTTTTTCGAAAGATATGTGAGAACGGTTTTTCGCCGCTATAAAGATAAAGTAAAATATTGGCTTACCTTTAATGAGATTAATTCTATTTTAAATTCTCCTTTTATGAGCGGAGGAATCAACACGCCGAAGGAAAAACTGACAGACACACAGCTTTATCAGGCAATCCATCATGAACTGGTAGCGAGTGCGCTTGCCGCGAAAATCGGACATGAAATCAATCCGCAGTTTCAGATCGGGTGTATGATTTTAAGCATGCCGGTTTATCCGCTGTCACCGGATCCGCGGGATGTAATCAGGGCAATGGAAGAGGATCACCAGAATACAATGTTCGCGGAGGTTCAGGTGCGCGGCAGATATCCGGGATATCTGCTGAGGTACTTCAGAGAAAACGGCATACGTCTGGAAATTACGGAGGAAGACCGGGAAATATTAAAAAATACGGTCGATTTTATTTCCTTCAGCTATTATGTAAGCGTCTGTGCAACCGCAGATGAGACAAAAAATGTCCGGGGAGAGGGAAATCTGCTGGGAGGGGTGCCGAATCCCACACTTAAAGCAAGCGAGTGGGGATGGCAGATTGACCCAAGAGGGATCCGGTATGTTTTAAATCAATTTTGGGACAGGTATCAAAAACCGCTGTTTATTGTGGAAAACGGTCTGGGCGCGATAGATAAGCTGATAACCGGACCGGATGGAATCCTGATGGTAGAGGATGACTACCGGATTGAATATCTGAAGGAACATCTGCTGCAGGTGGAGGAAGCCATCGAGGACGGGGTGCCTGTTATGGGATACACCAGTTGGGGATGCATCGACCTGGTCAGTGCATCTACGGCAGAGTTAAGAAAGCGTTATGGCTTTATTTATGTAGACCGTAATGACGACGGAAGCGGAACGTTGAAGCGATATAAAAAGAAATCTTTTGAATGGTATAAGAAAGTTATTGCTACAAATGGGAAATCTTTACATGAGCGGTATGCCTGACTGTGGTCTGGCATACCGCTCATGTAAATTAATATATGCAAGAACGAAAAAATAGAGTAAAATAAAGAAAAACTGACAACGAAGGATTGGCGAAGTTCAGTATGTTTCTTGTTGCGATGATGGTTGGAAATGGACTTTATTGGCTTGTTCGGGATTATTACCTAAAGCAAGGCAGTCAGAACGATGTTTTGTTGCGATAATTTAATTAATTTATGTGATAATGAAAAAATCATATACGAGAAGATAGCTACAAGCTATTTTGACTATGGATGGAGTAAAAGGACATGCAGATGTACGGAATATAAAAAGACGAAAGGGAGCGAAGTGTTTTTGGATAATCATGGAGAAATTTTGATATATCAGTTGGAGGATGGATTAACTAATATAGAAGTCAAAATGCAAGATGAAACAGTATGGTTGTCTCAGCAACAAATGGCAGATTTATTTCAAACATCAAGAACGAATATTGTAGAACACATAAAACATATTTATGAAGAAGACGAACTTAGCGAAGTTTCAACCTGTCGGAAATTCCGACAGGTTCGTACAGAAGGAAATCGTAAGGTATCCAGAGAATTGCCCTATTATAACTTAGACATGATTATTTCGCTTGGATACAGAGTAAAGTCTAAAATTGCTACAAATTTTCGTCGGTGGGCTACAGAACGCTTAAAAGAGTACTTAATAAAAGGCTTTACAATGGATGATGAACGGTTGAAAAATCTGGGAGGCGGTAATTACTGGAAGGAGTTATTAGATCGCATTCGGGATATCCGCTCATCTGAAAAAGTTATGTACCGACAGGTGCTTGACCTTTACGCAACAAGTGTTGACTATAATCCCAAAAGTAGTGAATCTATTGCGTTTTTTAAAATGGTACAAAATAAATTACACTATGCAGCACATGGACATACAGCAGCGGAGGTTATATACGAGCGTGCGGATGCCAGTCAGCCTTTTATGGGATTGAAAAGTTTTTCGGGTGATTTTCCTGTATTGAAGGATATAAGTATTGCAAAGAATTATCTTAATGATGAGGAATTGAAAATTCTAAATAATATTGTATCAGGTTACTTTGATTTCGCAGAAATTCAAGCTATGCGCCATAATCCTATGTATATGGCAGACTATGCGGAGCATCTTGATAATGTTTTAAAAACTACAGGTGATAAGGTGTTACAGGGAGCAGGAACGATTAGCCATACACAGGCAATAAAAAAAGCAACAGAAGAATATAGGAAATATCAGGCACAGAAATTATCGCCAGTTGAAGAGGAGTATTGGGAAAGTATTAAAAATATTAATAGCGCAGTAAAGAAAAAGGGTAAGAATTAACTTCAAAAGTGTATCTGTGTAAGTGATGCGATTAAAAAGAAATTTTAAGATATTGGTGAAAATATAAGTTTGGACAGTGGTAATCATGTTGAGGCTGTATTACCGGACAATCCTATTTCACTGTCTTCCGGTACGCCAGCGGGCTCATCCCTTTGATTTCCCGGAACATCCGGTTGAAGCTCCGCTGGCTGGAAAAGCCCGCCTCCGCCCAGATCGCGGTGAGGGATTTTTCGGAGAACTGCATGGCATTGCACGCATAGTCCACCCGCAGATGCGCCAGGTACTGCGGAAAGCTGATGTGAAGCTTTTCGGAGAAGATGTGCGAGAGATAATATTTGTTTACGTGCAGGGCTTTTGCAAGGGAGTCGAGAGAAAGCTCCTCCTGGAAATGCTCTGCGAGGTAGTGAATCAGCTGGTAAGTGAGATCCTCACTTTCTGGCTGTTTTTTTTCGGCAAGCTCCAGGCGCGGCAGCACGTGTCCGAGGATGATCTGGATCCATGCGGCGGCGAGCGCCTGATTTTCATCCATGTCCATGCTGTCAAGCCGATTGACGGCGAGGGCGACGTCCGGTTCCACGCAGTCCGCCGGCAGGTAGGGGCACAGCGGGCGAAATTTCTGGAGCAGATACTGAAAGGAGGCGGTGACACCGGTATCAAAGATCAGCAGCCACACGCGGTTTGGCTCGGAAGCGTGATAGCTGTGCACCAGTCCGGGAAAGATAAGCGCGCAGTCTCCCTGCTTCATGTCATAGGAAGCGCTGCCGACAGACACCCGTGTCTGTCCTTCCATCACATACAGAAATTCCGTGTGAGCGTGAAGATGTTCCGGAAACGTGAGCGTATTTAAAATTGCGGTGCGCAGATTCTGCTTCTGCTGTTCATAAAACGGATTCATAGGAACCTCCTTTTTGATAGCAATATCTGGCTAAAAATATTGCTGTTTTGACTATCATTATACGAGGCGTCGTGTTAAGATGCAAGTACAAACCAAAGAAGATGACGTGCAGGGGGAACAGGACAGTTTACGCCAGCCTGGCTGAGCTGTTACAGGATAGCCACCGGTCATCAGAAGAAAAGGGGGACTTACAGACATGAAATATTATGTTTCCGCAAGTGCGGCAAGAAATGGCGACGGTTCCATGGAAAAACCGTTTCAGACCATCACGCAGGCGGCAAAGCTTGCCGTGGCAGGCGACGAAGTGATCGTTGCGCCGGGCGTATACCGTGAGTACGTGAATCCGGTGAATGCAGGCGAGGAGGGCGCACCGATCGTGTACCGCTCCGAGGAGATCGGAAAAGCGGTGATCACCGGCGCAGAAGAAGTGAAGGACTGGGCAAATTATGAGGGCGACGTCTGGGTGACGCGCATCCCGAACGGCATTTTCGGCAGCTACAATCCGTACACCGTGCTGGTAAAAGGCGACTGGTACAACACGGACATCAAGCCGGTACATACCGGAGAGGTTTATTTGAACGGAAAGGCAATGTACGAGGCAGTGAAGCTGGAAAATGTGCTGCATCCGGTCATTGACAACTCTTCCTGGGATCCGGAAGGAACCGTATATACCTGGTACACTGAGCAGGACGGCGACAATACGGTAATCTATGCAAACTTTCAGGGCGCGGACCCGACGAAAGAAAATGTGGAAATTAACGTGCGCAGAAATTGCTTCTACCCGGACAAGACCGGCGTGAATTACATCACGCTTTCGGGTTTTGTAGTAAAGCAGGCGGCTACGCAGTGGGCGCCGCCGACCGCATACCAGGAGGGCATGGTCGGACCGCATTGGTCGAAGGGCTGGATCATTGAGGACTGTGAGATTTCCGATTCCAGATGCTCCGGCATTTCGCTCGGAAAATATCTGCAGCCGAACAACGAAAACAAATGGACGACAAAATACTACAAGGACGGTACGCAGACGGAGAGAGACGCTATCTGCCAGGCGCAGATCGAGGGCTGGACGAAGGAAAACATCGGTCATCACATTGTGCGCCGCTGCAACATCCACGACTGCGGACAGACCGGTATTGTCGGACACCTTGGCGGCGTGTTCTCCATCATCGAGGACAACCACATTCATCATATTAATAATAAGCAGGATCTCGCGGGCGCAGAGATCGGCGGCATCAAGATGCATGCGGCGATCGACGTTATTTATAGAAGAAACCACATTCATCACTGCACGCGCGGTCTGTGGCTCGACTGGCAGGCGCAGGGTACCCGCGTGACGCAGAACCTGTTCCACGACAATGTGCCGCCGAAGGGCACCCGTATTACAAACTCCCTGTCCCTGGCGGAAGATATCTTTATCGAGGTTTCTCATGGTCCGACATTGGTGGACAATAATCTGCTGCTGTCGAACTGCTCCTGCCGCATCAGCACGCAGGGGACGGCGATGGTGCATAATCTGATCGCCGGTTCCTTTACCTGGGTGGGCGACGGAACAGATAACGGCGCAGGCGTACTGCCGTCTAACCGTTACACGCCGTACCATGTGCCGCACAGAACAGAAGTGGCAGGCTTTATGACGATCCTGCACGGCGACGCGCGCTTCTATAATAATATTTTTGTGCAGCAGCCGGTACGAGAGGATCTTCTCGCTTATGCAAAGAGCACGGGGGAGGAGAAGCAGTTCAATTTTGTGTGCGGAACAAAGCCGTATGACGGCTATCCGACGGAGGAAGCGTACCGCGCGCAGTTTACGCCGCAGTCGATTGTGGACCACGGACATAAGGATTTCTACTACGACCATATGCCGGTTTACACGGGAGGAAATGTGTACTTCAACGGTGCACAGCCCTGCGACACGGAAGAAAACTACCGGGAGGACAGTGAGCATACGGTAAGCTGGCAGCTCACGGAAGAGGACGGAAAGGTACTGTTTGAGACAAACCTTTATGAGTTCCTGCCGAAGTTTGAGACGCCGTTTATCTCCACGGAGGTTTTGGGAGAGGCGTTTGAGCCGGAGCAGAAATTTGAAAACCCGGACGGCACGTCGATCTTCTTCGACAGCGACTACAACGGAGCACACAGAGGAATGCATCCTCTGGCAGGGCCGTTTGAGAGCAAAGAAGCAGTTTGGCAGGTTTTCTGAAATAGTGACGAAGTATTGCGCCGGTAATCTTTGAAAATGTGCAAAATATCTAATAAAGTGGGTTTGGATTCGTCAAAACCCACTTTTTTATATAATTTGGATAGTTTTCTCAATAGAATTTGCACATATGTAATGATAGAATTTTTACATCAAAAAACAAATAGGAGGGATAAGTAAATGAAAAAAAGACTTATCAGTGCGTTGTTTGGAACGGCGCTTGCACTGACAACAGTATGCGGCATGAGCGCATCGGCGGAGGAGATTACCTTCTGGAATGTACAGGCAGAAGGATATGACCTTGAGATTATCAACGAGGCTGTTGAGAAATTCAATTCCACCACAGAGAGCGGCTATACCGTTGTCAATGTACCGACGCAGAACGATGCATACAAAGAGAAGCTGGTTATCGCTATGAGCTCGGGAGAATGCCCGGATATGTATTCGCACTGGTCCGGCGGCCCGATGATCGAGTACATCGAATCGGGATTTGCACAGGATATCACGGAGCAGTTCAACAGCACAGAGCTTCCGGAGAGACTGATGCAGGGTTCCATCGCACAGGCAACCTACAATGACAAGATTTATGCGGTTCCGTATAATGACATTTCTATTTCCGGCATTTATTACAACAAGACGATTTTTGCAGACCTTGGCCTGGAAGTACCGACAACCATCGGAGAACTGGAAACAGTCTGTGATACACTGGTAGAAAATGGAATCGTTCCGTTTGCGCTGGCAAACTCTACAAAGTGGACGGGCTCCATGTATTTCATGAACCTTGCAACACGCTACGGCGGACTGGAGCCGTTTGAAAAAGCTGCTGCAGGCGAAGGATCCTTCGAGGATGAGTGCTTTATCTGGGCAGGCGAAAAGATTCAGGAATGGGTACAGAAGGGCTATTTCCCGGAGGGCGTAAATGCACTGAGCGAGGACGACGGACAGGCAAGACAGCTCCTGTACACGGGCGAGGCGGCAATGACCTGTATCGGTTCCTGGTATACGCAGACCATCAAATCCGACAGCGAGGAATTCTTTGAAGAAAACATTGGCTGGTTTAAGTTCCCGGCATACGAGGGATCCCCGGATGTAGATGATTCTATCATCGTTGGTACAGTTGGCGATAACTTCATCTCCTTCAACTGCGAAGGCGAAAAGCTTGACGCGGCGATTGAATTTGCTTCTTTACTCGTAGGCGAAGAGATGGTGGAATTTGCAGCAGAGCGCGGCAGAATGAAACCGGTAAACGGTGTTGAAGAATATGCGGCGGAGCCGGTAACACAGGCAATCATGGAAGCGGTAAGCAATGCTTCTTCCATCCAGCTCTGGTATGACCAGTACCTGCCGCCAGCAGTGGCAAATGCGCATCTGGACGGTCTGCAGGAAGTATTTGGTCTGACGAAGACTCCGGCAGAGGCACAGGCAATGATGCAGGAAGCTATGGCGGCTTACAACGCAGAAAAATAAAAAAGCTATTATCACTCTCTAACGAAAAACAGGATATCTGGCAGCGGGTATCCTGTTTTTTAAAGAAGCTGGCACAGCTTGTCAGCGATGAAGGAGGCTTCTTATGAACAAAAACTCATTACTCGCGCAGAGACAGAGAGAGACAAACAAAGTAGCGGCGATCTTTCTGGCTCCGGTGCTGATCGTTTTAGCAGTATATGTGTTTTATCCGATTTTGAATACCTTCCAGACCAGCCTTTATAAATGGAACGGTATTTCGTCGGACCAGACCTTTATCGGTTTATCCAACTGGGCGACGCTGATCAGGGATGGAAATTTCTGGTACGCATTTAAAAATAATATTATTATCATGGTACTTTCCATCTGTATCCAGATACCGCTCGGTCTTGCAATGGCAACCTTCCTGGATTTTGTAGGGAAAAAGGCAAATGTTTTTAAAGTAGTCTGGTTTATCCCGATGCTGATTTCTTCTGTAGCGATCGGCTTCCTTTTTACTTACGCACTGGCAACCAAGGGCGGTATTGTGAGCGCGATCTCCAACTTCTTCGGAGGCGGAAACATTGACCTGCTGGGAAATCCGGATACGGCGCTTTACACGATCATTGCCATTATCGCATGGCAGTTTACACCGTTTTATATGGTATATTCCATGGCAGGCTTTACCAACATCTCTACGGACGTGTTTGAAGCGGCGAGAATTGACGGTGCTACCCGCGGTGAATATTTCTGGAAGATCCCCCTGCCGCTGCTGATGCCGACATTGAAAAATGCAGCGATCATGTCTATGGTGGGCTCTTTGAAATACTTTGATTTAATCTATGTTATGACAAACGGCGGTCCGGGACGCTCCACCGAGCTGATGGCAACCTATATGTATAAGCTGTCGTTCTCCGAGTTTAACATGGGCTACGGCTCCACGGTAGCTGCCGGGATGTTTATTTTAATCTCCGCGATCGCACTGGTAACAATGCGTCTGATTAACGGGAAGGAGGAAGCATAAATGGATCAGTACAAAAAAAGTAAGATCAAAAGCAGGATAAGCTGGACCATCGCGATTATTCTTGCTGTACTTATGGCACTTATTTCCATTACGCCGTTTATCTTTATGGTGCTCAATTCCTTCAAAGAAAAATTTGAGATGCTGACAAAGGGCGTATTCACTTTGCCGGATACGCTTTACCTAGACAACTATGCCGAGGTAATCAGCGGAAAATTCGCCGGATTCTTCGTGAACAGTGTGATCGTACTGGCGATTTCTCTGATACTGCTTCTGCTGGTAGCGGCATGCGCTTCCTATCCGCTGTCCCGGTTTAAATTTAAGCTGAACGGGCCGATCTATGCGCTGATCATTGCCTGTATGTCGATTCCGGTTCATGTAACCCTCATCCCGATCTTTAAGATGACGCGTTCTATGGGACTGTATGATACGATCTGGGCGCTGATCGGACCGTATGTGGCGATGGGCGTGCCGATTTCCGTATTTATTCTCACCGGATTTATGAAGGGCATTCCGAAGGAGATTGAAGAATCGGCAGAAATTGACGGATGCAATAAGATCCAGATGTTCTTTAAGATGATCCTGCCGCTTTCCAAGCCGGGTTTATCTACGCTGGCAATTTACAACGGCGTGAATATGTGGAATGAATTCAGCTTTGCTTACACACTTACGCAGTCAACGGAAAACCGCACACTGCCGCTGGCAGTCTGGGAATTCCGCGGAAGATATTCCATGAACACGCCGATGATCATGGCGGTTCTGGTTCTGACGCTTCTGCCGATGCTGATCATGTTTATCTTTGCGCAGGATAAACTGATTAAGGGTATGACAGCAGGTGCAGTAAAGGGTTGATGAAATCTTTGATTTGAAGTAAAGTAAAAGCAGGAGACAGCCTGCTTGCAGGCCTTTGCGAGGAAAAAACAAAGGAGGCAATTATATAATGAAGAGACTGGTACATAACTGGGCGTTTGCAAAGAGGATGAAGGTATTTTTTCTGGCGAGCATTGTACTGGTCTCTTCGCTTGTGCTTACGGTCAGCACGGTGATCTCGGCGAATAATCTGCTGAAAAATACCGAGAAGCTGGCAGAGAACCAGCTTGAGCTGCTGGCGACAAATTATAACGCTTCGCTGGAGCAGTACAAGAATATCTGCCAGGCAATTCTGATGAATTCCTATGTGCAGGATTTTCTGGAAGGGAGTACGGACAAGGTACAGAAGGCGGAGCATCAGCAGTCCGCGCGGGAAATGCTGACTCAAATTTATAATTCAAATGACAATATTAATTTTATCGCGCTGCTGAACGACGAGACCGGCGAATATCTGTATCGCGGAAGCGGCGTTTCCTATGCGGATTTTGAGGATTCCTGGGAGAAGGACTGGCAGGCGAGTCAGCAGGGCAGCGGCGCCATGCGGCTTTCCTACAGCAACAATTATTTTAAAGGCTCCCAGTATACGCTTTCTGTGTACTACCCTGCATATTCGAACCAGATCGTGGGAAAATCCTATGGGATTTTGTGTATTAATTTCCAGGATATATTTCTGGAAAGTCTCAGCGTAAAGAAACAGATTTCGGATACAGAGTATTCCGAGCTGATGCTGGTGGATTTAAACGGTAATCTGATTTCCGGGCAGGAGATGGAGGAAAATCAGAAGTCCTCCGGTATCGCGGAAAATCTGGACGGTACGCATGGAAGCTTCCAGAAGGACGGGATGCTGATCAGCTATTACAAGATTGGAAGCTGGAACTATTATCTGCTCAGCGTGACACCGCTGAAGGAGCTGTATCAGTCTAGTATGCATACCATTCTGGTGGTGGCGCTGCTGCTGGTTCTGGTGATCCTGATACTTACGGTGGTCGCAGGCGGACAGTTTTCGCGCGTATATGCGCCGCTGGATGATATCGTGCGGGAGATGGCGCATGTGTCCGAGGGCAAGATGGACGTGCGTATTGACGCTGAGCCTCTGGGGAAGGACTTTGAGCCGATGGCGGACGGATTCAACGCGATGATGGACAAGCTGGAGGCTTCCATGGAAGAAATCCGCGTGAAGCAGGAGCAGCTTTCGCAGACGCGCTTAAATGCCCTGCAGTCGCAGATCCAGCCGCATTTCCTCTATAATACGCTCGACTGCATCCACTGGCAGGCGGTGGCGGACGGCAACCGGGAGATTTCCACGCTCGTGAAGGCGCTGGCGTCGTATTACCGCATCTGCCTGAGCAAGGGAAAGGATATCATCCCGCTGGAGGAGGAGCTGAAGCATATTGAGTATTACGTGCTGATCCAGAACATGCGTTATGACAATCGGCTTCATTTGGATATTAATGTGGTGGAGAAATATCGTCAGGTGAGGCTTCCCAAGCTGACGCTGCAGCCTCTGGTGGAGAACGCGG
>CABRSG010000055.1 GCA_902473545.1 uncultured Lachnospiraceae bacterium
TCGTTGGGGGACTTATAAATGGGGGACAGCCACAGCACATCCACCCCCAGGTTTCTGAGGTAATCCAGCTTCTCAATGATTCCCCTAAGGTCGCCGATGCCGTCCCCATTGCTGTCCTTAAAGCTTCTGGGATAGATCTGGTAGACGACGCTCTCCTTCCACCATGCGCGTTCAGTCATCTTTCACGTCTCCTTCCTATGCCAGCCAGAGGAACTCGTACGGCCCCAGCATGATTCTGTTATGGTATGTGCGGATCGGCCGCCCCTGAAGCAGATCGGCCATCTCGCCCGGCAGTCCGAACCAGTCGAAGGTGGAGGCATCCACCCACTGCACCTGGTCGGAGAAATTGGCGAGAACCATCATCCGGCTGCCTTTGTGAAAGCCGAACACGGCCTTGTTGCCGGTGTCCACCGGGGTGGATTTAAGGTCGGAGCGGAACAGGTCGCTGGACTTTCTGATCTCGATCATCCGGCGGATGCCGCTGAAAATAACGCCCTGCACCGTGGCCAGGTCCTTCCGCTTTGCAGCCGCATCCCAGTCCATGGGACCGCGGTGGAGCCAGCGGGAATCATGGGCGATGGCCGGATCCTTTTTATAATTCCAGTTGTTGAGCTGTCCCAGCTCGTCGCCGCTGTAGAGCAGCGGGATTCCCGTATAGGAAATAATCATCGCGTGCAGCAGCAGGATGCGCTTAATGGCCATCTCAATTTTATAGAAATGCTTTTCCCCAAGCGCCTGCTCCAGCCCGCACATGGAAGCCAGGGTTCCGCTGTTTCTGGCGTCCAGCGTCACCGGGTTGAACTCGTAGAGCTCGCCGGTGGAAACGCTTCCCGGATATCTGCCCTCCATGAACTCGATCATAAACTGCTTGTGCTTCAAGGGATCCATCCCCAGCTCCCGCAGAATATCCTCCTCGAATCCCCAGCCGATGTCGTCGTGACAGCGGGCGTAGTCGTCGGGCACGCCGTAGTCGATGGAGAGGGACCTCTCCATGAGACGCACGTCCTTCGTGGCCAGGCTGTTCCAGAGAAGCACCATCATGGATGCGTTATACATGACGTTGCACTCCTTGTCGCTCCTGGTGCCGAAATACCTGACGATCTCCTTCGGCTCCACGATGGCCTCGCCCAGGAAAATCACCGACGGGCACACATCGTCCGCGATCATCTTCATCATCTTTAAGAGCGTGTGCACCTGGGGCAGGTTCATGCTGGTGGTTCCCAGCTCCTTCCACATATAGGGGATGGCGTCAAGACGGAAAATGTCCACGCCCTTGTTGGCCAGGGTTAAAAGCACCTCCACCACCTTGTTGAACACCTGGGGATTTTTGTAGTTTAAATCCCACTGGAACTCGTAGAAGCGGGTCATCACATACTTTTTGATATCGTCATAGTATGTAAAGTTCCCCGGCGCCACCTCCGGAAAGATCTGGGTCAGCGTCTTCTCGTACTGGTCGGGAATGCTGCGGTCGTCGAACATGTAGTACATGTCCCTGTAGTCCGGGTCCCCCTCCCGGCAGCGTCTGGCCCACTCGTGCTCCTTGGCCGTGTGGTTCAGCACGAAGTCGATGCAGGTGCGGATGCCCTTTTTCTTCAAAAGACCCATGACCCGCTCGAACTGCTTCATGTCCCCCAGTTTCTCCTCGATGGAGAGGTAGTCGGCCACAGCATAGCCGCCGTCGTTGTTCCCCTCGCGGGATTTTAAAAGGGGCATGAAGTGGACGTAGGTCACGCCCAGTTCCGCCAGATAATCGATTCTCTTCTCAAACTCGTAGAGGTCGCGGCTGAATTTGTCCACGTAGAGCATGATGCCCACCATCTTCTCGGAGATGTACCAGCCGTTTCCCCCTTTGTCGGCTTTCTTGAGCGCCGCCGGGCGCTCCTTTTTCGCCTTCGCTATAATATCCTCCAGCTGGCCGTAACGATAATTTGTGATATCGTTGTCGCCATATAATTCTCTGTAATACTCACGCAAGTCTTTCATCTATCTACCTCTGCCATTTTCTGAAACATAGAGAGTCTACGCAGTCTCCCTCTTCACCAGCCGCACGGGAAGAACCGTCCTGCTGGGGACCAGCTCCCCCTGGCTGCTCTTCACAATCAGGTCGATGGACGTGTCCGCCATCTCTTTAATGGGCTGCCGGATGGTGGTGATCCTGGGAGTCGTGAGGGACGCGATATTCACGTCGTCGAAGCCCACCAGCTTAAGCTTTTCCGGAATGGAAATCCCAAGCTTCGCGCAGATCTGTATCACCTGGGCCGCGATCACGTCGCTGCTGGCAAACACGCCGTCGGTCTCCGGGTGAGCCAAGAGCGCCTGCTCGATGTAATCGTGGTACTCCATGGCGTAATACTGATCCGATCTTCCCTTCGCCACGACGCAGTCCACGCCGTGCTCCCTGCAGGTCTCCGCAAACGCCCGCTCGCGGTCGTCCGCCGGCATGTCTTCCTTCTCGATGCCGCCGAAGTCCAGCAGGTGCCTGCAGCCCAGGGAGATCAGATGCTCCGCCGCCAGCACGCCGCCGCTGTAGTTGTCGCATTCGATGCCGGCAGTGCCCGCATCCAGAAAACGCTCAATTGTAATCAGCGGAAATCCGAGATTTTTGAATTTCTCCGTGCTGAAGGAACCGCTGCACAGGATCACTCCCGCCACCCGGTTGCTCTTGCACGCCTCTATGTATTCCTCCTCTTTTTCCTCCTTTTCTTTGGAATTGAAAAGAAGTATCCGGTACTGACTGTTATACGCCGCCTGCTCCAGATTGCTGATCACCTTTGAGAAAAACGGATGAACAATGTGCGGAACGATCACGCCGATGGTATTGCTTTTCTGCTTGGAAAGCGAACGCGCCATCTCGTTCGGCTGATAATTCAGCCTCTTCATCACATCGTATACCTTTTCTCTTGTCTGCCCGCTGATATACCCCCTGTTGTTGAGCACTCTTGACACGGTGCCGACGGTCAGCCCCGCCTCCCGCGCAACATCCTTTAAAGTCGCCACTGTTTCACCTTCTCTGTCGTTTTCTTTCCTTAAATATACCATTTTTCCGACAATGTGTCAACCGCTAAACATATTAAGGACAGCCTGCCCATAACAGCCCTGTCAAGCCGCTCTGTTAAGACTACTCTTCCGGCACCGGCTCCATCAGGCGCATACCCAGCGCGCTCGTAACAGGCAGGGAAAATATAATGGTTCGCGCCTTGCTCTCCAGCCCCGCTTCGTCCATAATCGCCCGCATCACGCTGTTTTTATAGACGCTTTTCACCACAATAAGCACGATTTCCTTTTCCTCCGCCAGAGATACGCCGAGGAACTTCTTTGCACCCTCCATTCCGGTTCCCTTGGCGTGAACCACGGTTCCGCCGCCCGCGCCCGCACCGCGCGCCGCATCCATGACAAGCTCCGTGTACCCCTGGTTTGAAATGGCAATCAGAAGTTCGTATTTTGTATCCTTCAAGCTGCTCTCCTCCCCCTTCACAAAATTCTGGCGCTCCGTCAGAAACCGGAGCTGTTTTTCCCCTCCGATGCTGCTCACCGGGATGATAAAGACAATTCCCGTACCGGGCACTTCAATATTCAGCTTCTCGCGCAGCCCCTTTTTTACATCACCCCAGGTTTCACGCGTAACCAACGAAATCAACACTACCTTTGTCGATTCCTCCAGACCAAAATAATCCAGGATCTCACCGGCGGCGGTTCCCCGCGCCATCATCCACATTATCACGCTGATGCCCTGCTGCCCGTAGAACTCCGAAATTTTCTTCACCTTATATTTATTTAAAACAGATACCATCATATACAGTTCGCTCATATTTTCCTCCCACGCCCGGCACACATCCGGCAGCTTCCTTCACACCGGATGCCATACTCACACAGCTTTCGTCTGTGCCGTTACAGTTCGATAATCGCATCGTCGTCCAGCTCTCCCGTCTCTGCGATCTCCGGCTGTTTCGCTGTAAGGTGTGAGAACAGTCCGAGGAGCTGGATGGTAATCGGCGGCGTCATCGCTACCATCGCCACTACGCCAAAAGCGTCCGTGACAAGATTTCCGCCAAGCGCAATGCAGGCGCCCTGCGCCAGCGGCAGCAGAAAGGTAGCTGTCATCGGTCCCGACGCCACGCCGCCGGAGTCAAATGCTATCGCCGTGTAGATTTTCGGAACAAAAAAGGAAATCCCCAGCGCGATCGCATATCCCGGAATCACAAACCACAAAATGGAAATACCGGTAAGCACACGTATCATGGCAATCCCGACGGATACCGACACCCCAATGGAAAGAGCGGTTCCCATTGTCCCCGCCGAAATCATGCCGTCCGTAATCTCCTCCACCTGCTTATTCAGCACGTAGACCGCCGGCTCGGCGCGCACGATAAAGAAGCCAATCAGCATACCGATCGGCACCAGGATCCAGGGATGATTCAGGCTCGCCAGCACCTGCCCCAGATAATTTCCGGCAGGCATAAAGCCCACATTCGCTCCCGTGAGAAACAGCACCAGCCCGATATATGTATAGACAAGCCCGACAAGAATCCTCACCAGATTTTTCTTTGACAGCTTCAGAAACAGAATCTGGAAAATTCCGAAGAATACCACGATCGGCAGCACCGACAGGGCAATCTCCCGGAAATATTCCGGAAAGCCCTCGCCGAACAGCGCCCACAGCTCCTTCGAATCCGCAATTTCCGGGATTTCCTGCAGCGCATAAGCGCCCTCCTGCGGATGATAAATCATGCCAAGCAGCAGCACCGCAATAATCGGTCCCACCGAGCAGAGCGAAACCAGACCAAAGCTGTCGTCCGCCGCATGGCGGTCACTCCGGATGGAAGCGATGCCGACGCCGAGCGCCATGATAAAGGGCACGGTCATCGGTCCCGTCGTCACACCGCCGGAGTCAAATGCAATGCTCTGGAAGCTCTCCGGCACAAAAAATACCAGCACGAAAACCATCAGATATAACACAATCAGCATCCGCAGAATTGCCGCCACAAGTAGCAGTCCGACACCGCACGCCACCGCTATAATCAGCACCATATTCGGCACCGACGGCACCTGCTGCGCAAGCACCTGCAGATCCGGCTCCGATATGGTAATGACAAAGCCGAGCAGGAATGCGATCACAACAACCATCCCCAGCTTCTGCGTCTTTGCCATACACACACCCATACGTTCACCCATCGGCGACATGGCAAGCTCCGCACCAAGCGTAAAAAACATCATCCCGATAATGACCAGAATAGAACCTATTAAAAAACAAAGGAGAATGCTTGGGGAAACCGGCGTAATAGTAAACGACAGTATCAGCACGATTGCAACAATCGGCATAACCGCCTGCAGCGCTTCCTTCAGCTTCTCCTTTAATTTTTCCTTTAGCTTTTCTCTCGTACCCGGTGTATACAGCAATCGGCACTTCCTCCCCGCACAAATCTTTATACCATCCCAGTATACCGGAAAACTTTTTTCAAGACAAGCGTTATCCCCATAAAAAAAGTATTAACTTTTCTGTGCAGACGCTATAGGAGCAGATTCGCGATCAGTCCCAGTACGAGCAGGTGCAGCGGATAAAAGGCGTAGAATACGTATTTGGAGAATTTGTCTTTGCGCACGCCGTTGTAGCACCAGATAGGATAGAAAGAGAGCGGTCCGGTGACATACAAAAGGCTCACGATCGCGCCGAGTATCATTTTCAGCACGTTTTTCGTGTAGAAAATATAGAAGATCGCCACAAGCAGCACCATGCAGAGTCCATACGCCGAACGGAACAACGTCACCCAGGCGACCGCGCACAGCACGATGAGCGCCTGCAGGAATCCGCCCGCCGCGCCGCCTTTCTCTTTTCCCATGCGCAGGAAGTAGAGCATCAGCAGGCAGATGCACATTGTCACCAGCGCATTCTGGGACGACCAGTCGATGACCTTCTGGCTGACAGCGTAGTCGTAGGGTATCTCACTGAGCAGCGCAAAGATGACCATGCCAAGCAAATAATTGCGATAGCTGGAGGTATTTAAAAAGCCCTCCACCAGCAGAAACGCAAACACCGGCACCGCCAGTCCTCCTATAAGCTGCAGGACGGAGCCGACGCCTGCCTGCGTCATCAGCGCGGAGTCCGCCGCCATCGCCTGCGACAGCTCCTCCTGCGTATAGCTGCCCAGATGAATGATTCCGTTCTGCACGATCGTGATCCCGATCGTCTGCAGCAGCATTGCCGCGCAGGCAAACATTTTCAGCCCAAAGGACGTTATCTCCGGCGTCTTCCAGACTACGTTTCTTCTTCCTGTCATACCAGCCATTTCCTGTTCTTCTCCTTTCCCGTTCTGCCCGGCAGCATTTCCCTTTTGCCGCCGAACGCTTTCTTCCGTTTTGTTTTCCGTGCGAAAGCCTGCACTTTCGTCCGTTTTTCCTGTGAAAACCGGCAGGCGCTCCGTCTGCTTTTCGCTCAAATTCCGGCAGACTGCCTTCCGCTCTCCTTTTACACTCCTGCGGTCTCCCCGTCGTCCCCGGCATTCTGCGCAAAGCCGCGGATTACCTCCAGCGCCGGAAGCGCATTTCCATCGTAATCAAAGAGCGCCTGATTCGCCCACTCGTTTCCGCCGGGACCTTTCTCTCCCATATAGGCGCATGCCTTTTCCGTCGCCCAGCCGCTTCCCGGCACCGGGATCCACGCCGGTTCCCAGTAGAAAAATCCCCTGCCGCGACCGTCCGGCACCTCGCGGATAAGCCTTAAAATGTCTCTCATAAAGTCCGCCTGCCCCTGCTCCGTCATCTGGTAAGCAATCTTTGCCGCCAGCTCTTTCCGCGTGGCCATGCCCTTGCGCTGCGCGTCAGGCAGCTTTTCATATTCCTTGTAGTCCTCCATCGTATGTCCCATGGACACCTCAGCGACGATCAGATCCTTGCCGTAGCGCCGCGCGATGTCGTTCATATTTTCCCGCAGCATTTCCATTGTCCCGTGCCAGAACGGATAGTAGGAAAGCCCGATATACGTGAAGTCCTCCCCGCCCTCCGCAAAATACCGGTCGAACCAGTTCCGGTAAAGCGCATTGTTTCCGCCATTATCCAGATGGAGCATCACCGGAAGCCCCGGAGCTGTTTCGTGCACCGCACGGATGCCTGCATTGATAAACCTTACAATATTCTTAAAGTCCGGCACTCTGCCGTAAGGCCAGAGCAGTCCGTTTGTCAGCTCATTACCGACCGCAACCATCTGCGGCAGGATATCCTCCTTCCCACAGTGCTGCAGCACCTCCGCGGTGTAATCATACACCGCCGCGGTAAGCTCATCCTCGTTCATGCCCTGCCACGCCTTCGGCGGGATCTGCTTTCCGGGGTCCGCCCAGAAATCGCTGTAATGGAAATCCAGCAGCCAGCCGATTCCCTTTTCCTTCGCGCGCTTTGCCAGCGCAAGTGTCGTCTCTATATCATTGCCGCCCGCCCCGTAGGAATTCCCGTCCTCATCAAACGGATCGTTCCACAGGCGCAGCCGCACCATATTCATCCCATGATCCTTCAAAATATCCATCGCATCCCGGCAGACACTCTTCTCAAAAAATTTTCCGCCGCAGCGCTCCACCTCCAACAGGGTGGACAGATCCATACCTGTTATCCATTTTTCCATAATTATACCTCACAAGCAAAATACCGTGCAAGCCTGTACTCTCACGCAGACCTGCACGGTTGTTACTGTTCACTTCGTTTACAGTAACCTATTCAGTGCCTTTCTGGTTACGATAAAAATCCATTTACAATCAGCTTCGCTAATGGGATCTTACACTCACGAATCACTTTCTTACGACCTCGGCAGCAAGTGCTTCGGTCTGTGCCAGACAGATTCTAAAAGTTTTCAAAATCCTCTTCAGTAAATCTTGTCATCATATCGCCGTACCTGAAACGCGCCATCTGATTCTTTGCCAGGACGTCCTCCTCCGTGCCTCTGTACTGGCAGCGCAGGCAGTAATACTCTTTTTTGTCCTTGTCGTAAAACATATCGAGGTCCAGGTCACGCACAAAGCACGACGGACAACGGTAATTTAATTTGCCTTTTCCAGATTGAGCCATGTCGTGAAGACCTCCTTGTCAGCTAATTTTCCGTTGTACCCAATAGTAAACATCGGGCTGAACGCATATCCTTCTTTGAAATAGCCTTCCTTTTCCCTGCCCTCGCAGTTCATGGAAACCACCGTGTCGATCGGCGGGAGCGTGCAGCGTACCTTCTCGGCCGCCGCCATGGAAACCTCGCGGCACTTATACTCGTAAGCAAGCGTTTCTTTTTCCCCGCCCTTTTCGACCGCCAGCGTCAGGCTGCTCATGTCCTCCGTGTACTCGGTCGTTCCGTAGCAGCCGACCATGTACTCGTTGATCGTCACCTCTGCCGTCGGATCGCTCATCTCCAGCACGCGGCGCTCGATCTTGATGGTGCCCGCTGCCTCGATAAACGTCATCACCGTCTGCAGCTTCACGGTCAGATCCGCAAACTCGATATCCACCGGATCGAGCGTCAGCACGCGGTTTTTGCCCTCCTGTGAAAAATGCGCCTTTGTGCGGCACAGGCAGAGGTCGACTTCCTCACCGTTGTGGCAGATTTTTGCGCTGCGCACGGTGCCCTCGCCGGCATAATGTGTGAAGTAGCCCGCACGGTACTTTTCCTGGATGAGAAACGGATAGCTCGCATCCTGGATATGCGGCGTGCCGATGCCTACCGGCCAGTTGAGCTTCGCCGCATACGGACGCAGATCGACGATCGCGCCGCCCTGGTCCATATTTACGCCCACACGCATGTACGGGTCGCAGTACCAGAACACCTGCTTCTTGCTTCCGTACAGAATATCTCTCCACAGCGCGCACTCCGGCTCCGTGTAGCTCTTCTTCTGACGGTAGAAATCCGCGAACTCGCTCATCGTCATATCGATCAGCTTGCCCTCTTTTTTCAGCTTTCCGTAGTACGCGCAGCCCTCCTCGTAGGATTTCAGCAGCAGCTCGTACGGCGCCTCCCAGCGTCCCATCTTGTTCATCCAGCCCGGTCCCACAAACATCATATTGTAAGCATAGCCATTGTTAAATTTCGCCTGGTAGCGGAACTGATCGATGAGATTGTAAAGATACGGGAACTCCCATGTCTCAGTGTCATAGATCATACCGCGCAGAACGTTCTGCGGGTGCGTGCCGAAATTGGAGCCGTTGCCGTCGTAGCAGGCGATCAGATCGCGGCTTAAATGCGGGATCGCCACCACGCCGGAATCCTCCTCCTCATTTGCCGCCGGTGCGTGCGTGTTCTGCTTCGACGGGATCCACGGCGCCCAGGGACCGCCGTCCATAAAGGTGTACCAGCTATTGTTGCAGGTATGATATGCCTTCGGGCCTTCCTCCCAGCAGGTTGCCACCTCACATTTTACGGAAGGGTACTGCTCCTTGATATAATTTGTCAGCTCCGCATCCATATAGTAGGAACCGGTCGATTCCGGATAAAAACCAAAACGCTCATAAAACTTCCCAAAGACGTCCTTTACGATCGCCTTCTTGTCCTCCATCGAGAACATCCAGATGCAGAAATCCTTTGTTTTGTACTTCTCGCGGAATTCCTTGCACGGAAGCCCCAGAAGCGACAGCGCGATCTCGTCGCCGTATTTCTCATGATGCTCCTTCGCGAGCGCCACCGCCTCGTCATTGAAAAGGCTGGCATACGTCATCTGGATCGTTGTTTTCAAACCGTTTTTGTGCGCACATTCCTGCTGTGTCTTGAAAATATCAAGACTTTCCGTGAGCAGTGCCTTGCGCCCGATATCCTCCGCCTGTCCGTGCCCGGTTACCTTCTCCGCGTACTCCGGCACCATCTCCGGACGGTGAATAATATTTACAACAAACTGTTCCATAATAGATAATTTCCTTTCGTGTTCCTTTTTTTAGCCCTTTACAGCGCCGCCCGTGATACCCTCTACGTAGAACTTCTGCATGATCATGAACAGAATCGAAATCGGGATGGATACCAGCACGCCGCCTGCGCAGAACATGGTAAAGTAGCTGTTGATAAGGCTCTTATCCAGCATCTTATAAAGACCGATCGCAACGGTATACTTCTCCGAGATACCCGCATTCAGGATCATCTTCGCGTAAACGAAGTCCATCCACGGAACCAGGAAGCTGCTGATAACCGTATATACAATGATCGGACGGCTCATCGGGATGACGATCTGCCAGAAAATACGCGCCTCGCTGCATCCGTCAATGCGCGCTGCCTCACAGAGCGCACGCGGAACCGTGTCGAAAAAGCCCTTTGCAATCAGATAGCCCAGACCTGCGGAACCGGAATAAACCATGATCAGACCGGCATAGCTGTTGGTCAGATTGAAGCTCTTCAAAGTGAAGTACACCGCGATCATCGCCAGCATACCCGGAAACAGGTTTAAGATTACGAAGAAATTCATCAGCGGCTTGCGCGCCTTGAAGCGCATCACCGACATCGCATATGCCACCATCAGCACAAACGCCGTAGAAATCACGCAGGTAACGCACGCGATGATAAAGGTGTTCATGAACCACTGCGGGAACTGCGCCACCGTATCCGGCTGAAACAGCTTGATGTAGTGAATGACGCTCCACTCCTTCGGGAAAAAGGTGCTG
>CABRSG010000056.1 GCA_902473545.1 uncultured Lachnospiraceae bacterium
CCGCCATAAAGAGGATGCGGTCCGCCACCTCTTTTGCGAAGCCCATCTCGTGGGTGACGACAATCATCGTCATATGCTCGCGGGCAAGCTCTCCCATAACCTGCAGCACCTCGCCGACCATTTCCGGGTCGAGCGCCGAGGTCGGCTCATCAAACAGCAGCACCTCCGGCTTCATACAGAGTGCGCGCACGATCGCGACACGCTGCTTCTGTCCGCCGGAAAGCTGGCTCGGATACGCGGTTGCACGGTCGGCAAGCCCGACGCGCGCCAGAAGCTTCATCGCCTCGCTCTCCGCCTCTTCTTTGCTGACGCCCTGCAGCTTCATCGGCGCGATCGTCATATTTTTCAGAACCGTCATGTGCGGGAACAGATTAAAGTGCTGGAACACCATTCCCATCTTCTGACGGTGAAGATTGATGTTGACATTTTTGTCCATCAGATCGACGCCGTTAAAATAAATATGCCCACCCGTCGGATCCTCCAGACGGTTCAGACAGCGCAGGAAGGTGCTTTTGCCGGAACCGGACGGTCCGACCACAAACACAACCTCCCCTTTCTTGATCTCGGTCGACACACCGTTTAACGCGTGTACGCCGACAAACTCTTTTTTCAGATTTTCCACCCGGATCAGGGATTCGTTACCGTTCACTGTTGCGCAGCCTCCTCTCCAGAATACTCAGGAGCTTGCTGAACGCAAGCACCATCACCAGATAGATCAGCGCCACTGCGATCAGCGGCATGAACGCATCGTAGGTGCGGCTTCGGATAATATCTCCGCCCTTTGTCAGATCCTCCAGTGCGATATAACCGGCAACGGAGGTCTCCTTTAAAAGAACGATAAATTCGTTTCCAAGCGCCGGAAGCACGTTTTTGAACGCCTGCGGCAGAACAATATAGATCATTGTCTGCACATAGTTGAAGCCGAGGCTTCTGCCCGCCTCAAACTGCCCGTTGTCAATGGACATGATGCCGCTTCGGATGATCTCCGCGACGTATGCCCCGGAATTCAGACCAAACGCCAGAATCGCCACAAAGGTCTTGTCAATCTTAACGGAACCAAAAATAACAAAGTAAATGATCAGAAGCTGAACAACCACCGGCGTTCCGCGAATGACTGTGAGATACAGCTTGCAGAGCGCATTCAGCACCCTCAGCTTTTTCGTCTTATCATATGTGGAACGCACCACCGCTACCAGAAAGCCGAGCGCGATACCGATCAGAACGGCAAAGACTGTCACCGTCAGGGTGGTCTTTAAGCCGTTCGTCAGATATTTCCAGCGATTATCTGCTATAAAATTTAAATAAAACCGGTCGTATAAATTCTGCAGCATTATTCTGTAACAGCCTCAGTCTCTGCTTCAGCCGCCTCCGAAGCTGCCTCTGCTGCCTCTTCTGCTGTTTCCTCCTTCTCGCCGTCGTTGATGTATTTGTCAACGACCTCCTGGAATGCACCGTTCTCCTTCAGTGTGTTGAGCGCAGTGTTTACCTTCTCCAGAAGCTCTTCATTATCCTTTGCGACAGCGATCGCGTATTCTTCATCGGTATATGCCTCGTCAATGATCTTGATGCCCTCGTTCTCAGCCACAAATACCTTTGCCGGCTCGCTGTCGATAACAACCGCGTCAACCTTGCCCTGCGTCAGCGCCTGCACTGCCTCAAAGCCCTTGTTGTAACGCTCTACGGTAACATCCTCCTCATCGCTTACATAAATGTCGCCGGTGGTGCCGAGCTGTACGCCGACCGTCTTTCCGCCAAGATCATCCGGGCTTGCGATCTCGCTGTCCTCTTTTACAATGATCACCTGCGTAGCGGTTGCATAAGAATCTGTAAAGTTTACGGACAGCTTGCGGTCCTCCGTAACGGTAAGACCTGCCATACCGATATCCGCCTTGCCGGACTGAACGGCTGCCAGCACGGAATCAAACGCCATATCCTCGATCTCCAGTGTCATGCCAAGCTCCTCTGCGATCAAAGCCGCAACCTCGGCGTCGATGCCGACGATTTTGGAGCGGGTCCCTTCCGGAAAGACCACCAGAACGCCGCCCTCCTCTGCCATAGCAGTAAAGCCAAAAGACATTGCCATAGCGCCTGCAAGTAAAGCTGCTGTTAATTTTTTCATAATACTCATCCTCCTGCATAATTTTGAATAAATATACTTAAATATTTATGATTACTAACCTACCACCAATCAAAATATTTGTCAATCGTTTTTTGTGGCTTTCTCGCGCGCTTTGCACGCTCGATGGAGGGCTGCGCCCTATAAATCGTCAAAAAAGCGCCGGGGAACTCAAGCTGCGCTTGCTTCCCGGTGCTTTTTCTCCGATTTGCACGGCTTTGCTAGGTGCCAAAGTATGAGAAGTGCATGTAATCCTTGCTGTTTCCCCAGTCGCCCTGGCTGAATCCGTACTTCTTGAATATTTTCGCAACAACGCCGTTTTTCGGAATGGAATAGGGATCTTTGCCCGGCTTCCAGTATTTTCCGGCTGTGATAACCCCGGTCGCAATGTTGACCATGTAGTTTTCCGTCCAGTTAATGTCGATCGCAGTCCCGGTGTTGTGCTCGGAATGACCGCCTCTCCAGTCATACCCGCCCAGCTCATGGATCGGGAATTTTTCAGAGTTGTTGTAGATTTCTTTAAAAATCTGCTGAACCGTCGCCGCAAGGTTTTTATGCACCATGATCGTCCATGTGCGGGTGTACTTCGCCCCGCTCCTGCCGTTCTTGAAATCCCAGGTTTTCACAGTAATGGATTTCATATTTTTCTTAGCCTGGGACGCTGAGGTGTAATACCCGCCCGGATAACGCATACTCAAATTTGCATTTCCAAATACCTTCTGATATTTCTGTTTTGTGGTCGGGTTCTGGAGAATGCCTGAAGCGGCGGCAGCGCCGCTCGTACCGGAATTGTTTCCGGTGCCCGGTTTCTTTGTCGTCGTCTTCTTAATAAAGCCGTAAGCAATACCTGACAGCTTTCCGTAGGCAACGCCTGCTGAGTTTTTCTTATAGGCACGCACCACATAAGCATAAGCCTTGCCCTGCTTTCTGCCGCTGATCGTACAGCTCGTCTTTGACGCGCCGCTGATGGTCTTTACACGCTTATACAGCTTGCTGCCGGCCGAGTAATCGCGGCAGAAGATCTGATAGCCGGTTGCACCGCTCACCTTTTTCCAGGTAATCTTATGACTGCTGGTGCCGGATGCCGTCACCTTCACATTTTTTACCTGCGCAGGCGCCGAAGGTTTTTTCGCCGCCTGTGCAAACGCCGCCAGCCCTGCCCAGAGCGTCAGCGCCGCAAACAATACCATCATAACTCTGACTATGGATTTTTTCTTATGAACCATATCTGTGTCCTCCCAATTTGCAGCTTTCTCAGTCAAATCCCCACAGCAGGCCACGGACATACCCCGGCCTGTTCTTTCCGCCCCGGGAGGCGGATATTGGACTCTCCCGAAAGATATCATAACATACTTTTTAACAAATAGGAAGTATTTATTTCAAAAATGTTACATTTTTATTTCATTGCTATCCATGCTTTTTTCTGCTATACTCTTACCATCAGGCCCGGTATCCATGACGGTAGCCGCGGCAAATACTTTGGATACGTCCGTCCAGGACAGAAAGAGAAATGTACGGCATGAATGCACAAAAACCATCCGCATCCCACAAAGAACAAAGCACCTTAAACCGGCTTGCCTTAAAGGCCGGCTTATTCTATATTTTTGCACAGCTTCTCGTGCGCGGAATCACCTTTCTGACAACACCTGTCCTCACACGGCTTTTGTCGAAAGCACAATACAGCGACGTCCGGCTATATGAATCGTGGCTGCTCATCATCGGTCCGATTTTTTCACTGAACCTGTACCGCAGCGTGGAGCGCGCGAAATATGACACGGGAGAAAACTACAATGAATTTGTATCGTGTACGTCCATGCTCTCCTATCTCTCCATCGGAGTCTGCTTTCTGGTCTGTCTTTTTTTTAAGGAACCGGTGAAGATTTTCTGCGACATGAATGATCTGATGTTTTACACAGCGTTTCTCTATACCTTCGCCCACACAGCGATCATGTTTATGCAGCGCCGCGAAAAGCAGCTGATGCGTTATAAGGTAAGCACCGCCGTGACGGCGGTGACTGTCATTCCCGCCACGCTTTTGTCCATCCTGCTGATCTGGATCGGAAGAAAAACGGGGCACACCGGCGCACTCGTGTCCCTGCGCGTAATCGGCTACTATGTGCCGTTTGTCATCGCCGGAATCATTATCGCCGCCGTACTGCTGTTACAGGGAAAAAAAGCGTATTCCCGCGCACACTGGAAGTATGCGCTGCTGTTTTCCCTGCCGCTGATCCCCGAGGCGATCTCTATCCAGATCATGAATCAGTCGGACCGCATCATGGTGCGTCATCTGATCGGCAAGGAGGAGGCTGCGCTCAGCACAACCGTTTCTTATATCATATGGATTCTGGAAGATTCTGTCTGGAATGCCTGGCTGCCCTGGCTTTACGAAAAGATTTCCCGAAAGGAAACAAAGGATGTGGAAAGGCCGTGGACCATTCTCATGCACGGCTTTGGAATGCTTTCCTGGTTTCTGGTGCTGCTCGCACCGGAGATCGTTGCGATCCTCGGAAGCAGCGAGTACCGCGACTGCATCTATCTGACGGCGCCCATGCTGACCGGCACACTGTTCCGTTTCTACAGCTACAGCTATACCGCTGTAGAAAACTATCATAAAAAAACCGGCTATGTGGCGGCCGCCACCGTCGGCACTATGCTGCTCAACGTGATTTTAAATTATGTCTGCATCAAAAGCTTCGGCTATCGCGCCGCCGCTTACACGACGGCGTTCAGCTACTTCGTACTGCTGCTCATACAGAGCTTAATGGAATATCGTCTGACCGGCGCGCTCATTATTCCTATCAAAAAGACCGTCGCCGTCTCACTCGCTTACTTCGCACTCTGCTGCGGAAGTATGCTGCTCTTTGTCTGCCCTTCACCTATCCGCTATGGTGTGCTGGCGGCAGGCGTACTGCTGGCAGCAAAGTTCCTGCTGCCGCAGTGTTTTGGTATTCTGAAATTATTGAAGAAATAGCAACAAATTTATTCTACCGCGATCTCGATCTTCCCCATCGCCTCATGCAGCAGCTCCACCGCTTTTTCCAGCGTCTCTCCTTTGGTGACGACATGGCCGATCCGATGCGGCCCGATGCGGAATTTTTCTACCTTCTCGCCCACCTCATGATCAAACAAAATCTCGTAAATATCCGGGTTTTCTTCGTTGCGGTTGACGATGGAACGGATCACTCCGTTCTTATCGCTCATCAGCAGATGGCTGGCGTTCGGCACCTGTGCATCGCCCGTAAAATCCAGATCCTGCTCTCCGAGCGCCGCCCGGAGAATTTTTTCATAATAATCAAAGCCATAGTAGATGGAAACTGATTCCGCCAGGCAGGTCGCGCCGGAGCGTCCGCCGATCTCCAGCACATACGTCTTGTTGTCCTTCAGAATAAAATCCGCGTTGATCGCACAGTTGTCCAGCTCCATCGCCTCAATCGCCATCCGGAGCTGCTCCTTGGCGTCCTCAATGACCGCCTCGTCCAGCTCGTAAGGCACAAAATGTCCGATCGGTACGCCGGTGTCCCCATGGAACACGTAATCGCCGTGCGGCATGATAAACTGCACCTTTCCCTGGTAAACAAACGCCTGCGCGCCAAACTCCTCTCCCTCGATAAACTCCTCGACAATAAAATAGTCCTTCTTCGTATATTTCTTCGCCAGCGCGATCGCCTCGGCAAATTCCTCGCGGCGGTTCACCCGCGTGATGCCGCGGCTTCCGGAGGAATCAACTGCCTTAAAGATCAGCGGCAGAGAAAGCTCGTCTATCTTCTCATAGACGTCCGGCGCGTCAAAGGCGATCTTACGGTACTTCGCCGTCCGCACGCCGTGCTTCTCATAAACCTCTTTCATAAGAAGCTTGTTCGTCGCAATGGTCGCTCCGCGGCAGGAAAGCCCGCAAAGTCCCAGGGCATCACAGACCTTTCCGATCGTGATAACGGCAACGTCCGTTCCCGCCGTCACAATCCCGTCAATCTTTTCTTCCTTCGCGATCTCCAGGATCTTCTCCCAGTCCGTCGTATTTTCATAATACACCTTATCTGCATATGCAAAGCCCGGATAATTTCCAGGTATACTAACCGCGATGGAATAAATCCCCAGACGCTTCGCCGTCTGGATCAGCGGCACCTGATATATCCCCGCGCCCAGAATCATAATTTTCTTCATCGTTCGTTCCTCTCTTTCCTTTCCGTCCGTAGACCTTTCGCACCACAAACTGCGGAGACCGCTGTATCACAAGAAACATCCTGCCGATGTATTCCCCGATCAGACCCATAAACAGGAGGATCACGCCGGAGAAAAAACACACCGCGGCTACCATGGTTGACCATCCGATCGGAACCGCCGGATGGATCATCTTGTTGATAAAGACGGCGATCACCCCGACCAGTCCCAGGACCGAGAACAGACATCCAAGCCTCGTCGCCACCCGCAGCGGTACAACAGAAAAGCCCATAATATTCGACCAGAGCTGAAGCAGCTTTTTTAATGTATAGTTAGACTGTCCGATTTCCCGCTTAAAATGCTGGATCGGCACGCTGCTGATATTTTTCGTCGTGCGCAGAAACAACCCCTGCAGATGCGTAAACGGACTCTCATAGCGAATCACTGAATCCCGCACGAACCGGCGGATCACCCAATAGCTCGACGTCTTCATCCCTTTTGGTTTTCCGATCAGCCAGCGCACCGTCATATAATTGACATAACTGCCGAAATTGCGAAACGGACTTTGCTTTTTCTGCTCGTAGTAGCCATAAACAATATCGTAACCCTTGTCAAACTCTGCAAACAGATATTTAAGCTGTGAGGGATGCGTCTGCCCATCGTCGTCCATCGCGATCAGAATATCCCCCTCCGCACAGTTCAGCCCTGCCATCACGGCATTATGCTGCCCGCTGTTAAACGCAAGCTCGACCACCCTCACACAGTCATACTCCTCTGCAAGCGCACGCAGCTCGTTTATCGTCTTTGGATTATTGGGAGAATAATCATCCACCAGCACAAATTCATATTCGTTTCTGCCAAGGCGCTCCATTTCTTCCATGGTCGTCTCGACGACCTTACGAATCGTCCTGTCTGAATTATAACACGGAATGATGATGCTGTGCAGCATTTTTCTCTCCTCCTTCGTTACTTCTTATTCAAAGCCCGTCTCCTTCTGCGCGCAGCAAGCAAAAGGAACAAAAACATTGCGAATGCGATAACGGAAACACAGACGCCGATCCGCAGTCCCGGCATCCGGTAGCGCAGCTCGATCGTATGCTCTCCCGGCTCCAGCCAGATCCCCATATACATCAGGTTTGCCTTTTGGATCTCTGTCTCCTGCCCGTCTACATACGCTGTCCAGCCGTTCTGGTACGGAACAGAAAACACCAGAAGCTTTTTCTCCTCCAGACTGATCGTTCCCCTGACGCAGTTTGTCAGAACCTCCACATTCTCCAATGCATTTTCTTTCAGATGATCCGTGTAGGAGCTCATATTATCCATCGGCTGACAGAAAATCTGAATATCGTCAAACTTCAAAGTATCTTTATCTGAAAAAGTAATCTTACATTCACCGGCGGCTTCCTTATGGTATCCCAGATTGAACAAATATGCTTTCTGTCCGGAATAGTAAGGATTCTCCACCCCGTGAAGGCTGTAGGAAGACCTGTATTCCCCGCAGCTATAGCTAAACGATGTGCTGTAGCCTTCCTCATAGCGCAGCCCTTTGATATACAGATAGACCTCGGAATCCGCCGCGCCGTCAAATTTCAGGGTAAGGGAAGCCTCCTCATCCTCTGACGCCTGGATCGTAATCCTTCCCTCCTCCAGCGTTACGTTTTTGCAGATCTTTTCCGTAATCTCTGCAATCCGTCCGGTAATCTGCACTGCACCGTCCTCCGCCAAAGTTTCAAAGTCCGCTCCGCTTTCCGGGTTCTCCAGCGAAGCCGCCTGCATCAGCACCTCCTGCCGTTCCGGCACCTCATACGAGAGCAGCTCCTCCTCACTGATCACCGTGTCATACGTATAGCCGATGGGCAGCGCCATCTCATTTTCAAACACCTCATAGGTCTTACCGTTTTTCTCCGTCTCCAGCACCTTTGTATAACCGTAGGGCAGATCATATGCGGTATCCTTCAGAAGCGCATAATATTTCACACACGCCAGCGTGTCCAGGAACGAGCGTCCGTTAAAGCCAAGAAGACGCACGCCGCTCCAGGTGCAGACGCCCATCTGGCTCCAGAAATCCTGCATGATCCTGCTGGTCGTACTGGAATACCAGACTGTGCCGTTGTAGTCCAAAAACTGCGCGGCTCCCTGTATCTGCCGGTAGGTCTGCCTGGTAGCCGCACGGTAAAACGTGTTGTCCTCCACATCTTCTATCGCCGCCAGCGGCATCTTCGTGATGCTGTCCACCACCGTGCCCGCCTGCGGAAATTCATCGGTGTAATTGCCCATTCGCGGTGCAAAGGTCTCCAGTCCATAACACCACAGGGATACAACCGTAAGGGCGACCAAAGCCCCGCCTGCCAGCCGCGTCTTTTCCGGTTTCCGCCATAAAAACAGCAGGACCGCAAGCGTCAGCGCCATCACAAAACCCGATACCAGTGCAATATAACGGTTTTTTCCATGGGCGAACAGCACCTCCGCTGCAAACAGCGCCAGGAAAGGCAGCGATGCCAGCGCCACGATCAGCCGTTCTTTTTTTGTAAGCTCAAAGATATCCTCTATCACAAACGCCAGTGCAACAGACAGCGCAAATGAATACACATAGCTCCAGCGGTTGTTGATATTGCTGAAGCCGCTGAACACAAACGCCACAGCCGGGATCATGCAGAAGATCGTTCCCGTGATCACAGATGCCTTGACGGTTTTTCTTCCTTTTCGCAGGAAAAGCACTACCAGCCCGATATAGATCAGCGGGATGTATCCCAGGCGCAGCCAGTTTCCCGGTCCCCGTCCGGCCGTCAGAAAATCGCGCAGGAAATTGACCGGCCATCTCCATCCATAGAAAAGGAAATTCACGCTGCTGCCGTACTCCACCGCCTCTGTGCGCCCGCTCGTCAGATAGGAGGCAAAGGAATCCACCAGCGTAGCGTTCCCGATCAGAACGCCGAGCAGATAGGAGCCGATGATCATGCCGGTCAGCTTCCAGAATTCCCGCCAGGTACGCCGCTCACGATTTCCAAAGAACCGGATCAGAAAATAGACGCCGGTGGCAAGTGTGTTAATATAGAAAAAATAATAGCCGCACCAGAGATGGAGCCACACAACCAGTGTGCAAAGCCACCAGCGGCTGTTCTGATAGATTTCTTCCACGGCAAGAATACACAGCGGCAGCATGATCAAACCATACAGGAAGTGCGCATGCCGCATACACGCCCACATCCCATAGCCGCAGTAAATATAGGAAAAACTGCCGATCAGTGCCGCCGTCCATCCTCTCTTAAAGTACATCAGGAACGCCGACATGGAAAGTCCGGCAACGTAAAACCGCGCCAGCAAAATAAACGTATAGGCAAATTCCACGTCAGAGGCATCAAACAGCAGAAACAGCCAGTACAGCGGTTCAAGATGCACGGTAATGGTGTTCCCCATGCCAAGCGTAAAATCGTAGGTGGGAATGGAAAAATCTCCGGCAAGAAATCCCGCAAGAATCTCCCGCGTTTTTTTCCCAAAATAAGCCGCCCGCGGCACGTACTGCGCCACCGCGTCAGAATACCATACAAAGCTTTTATCCTGCACGAGCAGCACCAGAAATACGCCCGCTGTCACCACGGCAAACAGCACGCTGTACAACAGAATATATTTCAGGTAATCGCTCACCCTGCGCGTTGAATACATTTCTGCCATATCCCTACTCCTCCGACACCGGCTCTGCCGGGATAAATACGCGGTCGTGGACCGGATCCGCCGGCTTTGCCACCCGCTTTACCGCCTCTTCACAGAAATAGTCCTGCGCGCACAAAAGTACCTTTCCGCGCTTGTCGATCTTCTCGTAGGTGCCGTCCGGCTGCAGGATGTGCGCCTTGACATTGTCCGCGAGCTGGATCTTTAAAATATGATATGCCTCCTCCTTAATCTGGTCGTTTTCCAGCGGGAAGAGGATTTCCACGCGCTTGTCGAGGTTGCGCGGCATCCAGTCCGCGCTGCCCATAAAGATCTCCGGCTGCCCGTTATTGTGGAAGTAGAAAATACGCGCGTGCTCCAGGAAATTTCCGACGATCGAGCGCACCGTGATATTCTCGCTGACCCCCGGAATACCGGTCTTCAGGCAGCAGATGCCGCGGATAATAAGCTCGATCTTGACACCCGCCGCGCTTGCCTCATAGAGCTGGGCGATAATCTCCCTGTCGCATAAAGAATTCATCTTTGCAATGATATGCGCCGGTTCGCCTGCCCGCGCGTGCTCCGTCTCCCGGCGAATCAGCTCCCCGAAACGGCTGCGCAGCCATATCGGCGCAAGCGAA
>CABRSG010000057.1 GCA_902473545.1 uncultured Lachnospiraceae bacterium
CGATGGATAATAAGTACCATTATGTGTACGACCGCAGCCAGGTGCATCAGCAGCGGGACGACCTGGAAATCGGAATTTCCGCGGTGCGCGGGGGAACGATCGTGGGAGATCACGATGTGATTTTTGCAGGTCCGGACGAGGTGATTACCTTCAGCCATCGCGCTTACTCGAAAACGGTGTTCGGCAAAGGCGCGGTGGAAGCCGCAAAGTTCCTGGCAGGGAGAGAACCGGGACTTTACGACATGCAGGATGTAATAAAATCTTAACACATTCTTAAAATATATGCATTTAATTGTGAAAATTCTGCAAAATGCATTGACTTTTACTGGCAAATAAAGGTAGAATAAGTTGTAAGTACGCAGGGGATATAAACGAGTGATAGGAGGAAAAAATATGAAAAGAATGACATTATTTCTGGCTTTGTTTGCTTCCGCGGCGATTATGCTGACAGGCTGCAAAAAAGAGCCGCAGGAGACGGAACCGGCTACGACGGAGGCGCCGGTCATGACGGAAGCGCTGACAGAAGCGCCGACCACAGAGGCGCCGACTGAGACGGAAAAGGAAGACAGCATGAACCGGACCAGAGAGCTGAAGGGGCTTGTGAAGTCCTCGGACAGCACCAATCTGACGATCCAGACGGAGCGCGGAAAGGAGCTGACCTTCTCCCTTACCGGAGCAGATATCCAGGTTGCAAACGGCATCCAGGCGGGCAGCAATGTGACGGTTATGTATAAAGGAACGATTAACGGCACAGATACGGCAAGTGCAAGAGTACTGATGGTGAAGGATCTGGCGGCAGGCGAGGCGCCTGTCACAGAGGGCGAGCCGATGACGGAGGCTGAGGAAGCCGATCCGAACGCGGGCGCAGGTACGCTCGGCGGTACGATTTCCGACCTGAGCGCAGACCGCATTGTGGTTCTTGCAGATGACGGCGATTCCTACTACTTCTCTATGTACGGCGCGGATATCAACCTGGCAAATGGTATGCAGGAAGGAAACTATGTCACTGTGGAATACAACGGGGACATTTACGGACCGGATATCGTGCCGGCGACCAGCATTTCGGACAACAGCGCGGCAAACGGCGAGGCAGCGGTGGCTCCGGGATCACCGGCAGGCGATTATTCCTATGTGAGCGGTACCGTTGAGGACTGCGGCGTAAGCGCGATCACGATCACGGACGACGAGGGCGTTACCATGTCGATCGATACGGCGGGAGCAACCTACTACCTGACGGACGGCATTGCATCGGGCGCATATGTGACCATCGCGTATACCGGTACGCTGAGCGGCACCGATACCACAGGGGTAAAGGGCGTTGCTGTATATGATACGGCTGGAAGCACGGGAAATGCAGACACCACGGCGGATGATGGCACGACCGCAGACGACGGCACAGCCGCAGATGAAGGAATGACGACGGATGACGGTGCGGCTTCGGACGGCGGAGCAAACGCAGACGACGGTGCAGGCGCGGATGACGGCGCAGAGGTGTAACAGAAGTTTTGGATAGCTACAAAAAGGTAACTACCCAGCCATCAAGCCACAGACCACCTGCTGCGCAGGCTATCCGCTGTTTGCACAGCTCCTGTCTGTGACTTAGGGCTAAACGCCATATGCCAAATATCAGAAACATCTGCTTACATGCAAGCATGACGCATTTGTTTCTGATATTTGCCGTATGGCTGAGTAGTTACCAAAAATGTGAGGGCTGGCACAAAATATTGTGTCAGCCCTCTTGTATTCTGGAAGGATTTGCATTAAACTAAAAGAGGACAGCCTGCCTGTCCGAATAGCATACAGAGAGGAATTTAAAATGAAGAAAATAGCGGTAGTTACAGACAGCAACAGTGGTATTACACAGAAGGAAGCAGAGCAGATGGGCATTTTTGTGCTGCCGATGCCGTTTTTTATTAATGATGAGTTATACCTGGAGGGTATCACGCTCACACAGGAGGAATTTTACGCGCGTTTGAGGGAAGATGCCAATATCAACACCTCGCAGCCGTCTCCGGGCAGCGTCACGGAGCTGTGGGACAAGGTGCTGCAGGAGTACGAGACGCTGGTACACATTCCGATGTCGAGTGGGCTTTCTGCTTCCTGCGAATCTGCGCAGGCGCTGGCGCGCGACTATGAGGGTAAGGTGTATGTGATTGATAACCAGAGAATTTCCATCACGCAGCGCCAGTCGGTCAGGGACGCGCTGGTGCTGATCGAGCAGGGAAAGAGCGCGGCACAGATTAAGGAAATACTGGAAAAAATGAAGCTGGAGGCGAGCATCTATATCACGCTGGAGACGCTCAAATATCTCAAAAAAGGAGGCAGGATCACTCCGGCGGCAGCAGCGCTCGCCACGATTCTCAATCTGAAGCCGGTTCTGCAGATACAGGGAGAAAGGCTGGACGCTTTCTCCAAAGCGCGCGGCAAGCAAAAGGCAAAAAAGATCATGCTCGATGCGATGCATAAGGATTTCGAAACGCGCTTTGCAAAAGAAGTGGCGAACGGGGAAATTGCATTGGCGGCGGCATACGGCGGAAACGAGGAGGAGGCGCAGGAGTGGCTTGAGGAGATCAGGGCAAGCTTTCCGGGCATGGAGTGCAGCATGGATCCGCTGTCACTCAGCGTTGCCTGTCACATCGGTTATGGTCCGCTTGCGATCGGATGCGCGCGAAAAGTAGTATAGAGACTGCGGCAGTTTAAATTAGGGAGAAGAGTATGAAAAGCTGGAAAAGGATATGTTTCAGCCTGTGCACGCTGATGTTGCTGCTTATGACAATGGCGGTTCCGACGCAGGCAAAGACCACCAATGTGGCAACGACAAGCCTGGTAGATGTGCGCAAGGCAGTGAAGCCGAAGGGCAAATGGGTAAAGAAAGCAAAGGGCTATGTATTTTGCCTGTCAGGCAGCGGAAAAGCTGTGAAGAACAAATGGATCAGCGTAAATGGGAAGGTATATTATGTAAATAAAGACGGCTATCGTGTGACCGGATGGATCAAATACCGCGGAAAGTTCTATTATATGGAGAAAAGCGGTGTGATGCACACTGGATGGCTGACGCTGAGCGGGAAAAAGTATTATATGAAGAGCAACGGCGTGGCAGTGAAAAAGCTGCGCAGGATCGGAGACGCCACATACTATTTCAACCCGTCTGATGCCTCGATGAAAAAAGGCTGGGTGACGATCGGAAAGGATAAGTATTATTTCAGTAAGATCGACGGCAGGATGCGCACCTCTACCTGGGTGCCGGGCGGCGGCAAATACAGATGGGTGGCAGCAGACGGAAAGCTGAAGACGTCGTGCTGGGTAATTAATGGGAAAAATAAATATTATGTGAATGCGGACGGCGTGCGTGTCACAGGCACGCAGTACATTGGAAACAAGGGCTATTATTTCAAATCAAACGGCGTCTACGATCCTTCCGTGAAGGTGAAGATGGAGGTCAACCCCAATAAAAAAATGGTAGCGCTGACATTCGACGACGGGCCGGGCCCGTACACGACCAGACTGCTCAACTGCCTGCAGAAAAACGGCGCCAAGGCAACCTTCTTTATGGTCGGCTCCAGTGTGCCAAGTTACAAGAGCGCTGTAAAAAAGATGGCGAGCATGGGCTGCGAGCTGGGTAACCACTCCTACAGTCATCCGGCGTTTACAACCTTGTCCTGCAGCAGCCGCAGATCGCAGGTTACAAAGACAAGCAATAACATTTACAAGGCATGCGGCAAGTACCCGACGGTGTTCCGGCTGCCGTATGGAGACGGTCACAACAACAGCGCAGTGCTTTCCTCACTTGGGCTGCCGTCCATCTACTGGTCGATCGATACCAGAGACTGGGCAAATACCGGAAATCCGCAGCACACGATCAATGCCGTGCTGAACAATGTGAAAAACGGCGATATCGTACTGATGCATGATATCCATCGTTCCACTGTAGAGGCGGCGGAGACTATCATTCCGGCGCTGAAAAAGAGGGGATTCCAGATGGTGACGGTAAGCCAGCTTGCAAAATACAAAGGAAAGACCACGCTCAGAAGCGGAAAAACTTACTATAACTTCAAATAAAAATCCGGGATTGCGAAATGCAGTCCCGTTTTTTAATAGGTACATTGTAAATGCCGGTCTTTATAGCCGGATCACGAACGCCGGGATCGGCGGATTATTCGGGCGGTTGTAGTACTGCGTCAGCAGCACAAGATATTTTTTCGCGTCAAGCGTTTTTAACCAGTCAAGTACGGCGTCCCGCTCCGCAAAACCGGTATCGCCGCCGCTGTAAATGCAGACACTGAGGAGTCCGCCTTTTTTCAGGAGTGCCAGGCTTTTTTCAAGCGCGGAAAGGGTAGACTGCGGCTTTGTGGCGAGCGTATGGTCGCCGCCCGGAAGGTAGCCGAGATTGAAGGTGATGCAGTCGGCACTCTCCGGCTGGACATAGGCATCCAGATGCGCGTGGGAATCTAAGATCAATTGATAATTGCAGCAGGGGAGCGCTTTTTGAAGGCGCTCTTTTGTATGCTCCAGCGCGGCGGGCTGGATATCAAAGGCGAGCACCTTTCCGCTTGCACCTGTCTGTTCACAGAGAAACTGCGTGTCGTTCCCGTTGCCCATCGTTGCGTCGATGCAGAGGGAACCTTCCTGTATATGTTTGCGCATCATGCGCTGGCACCATGCGGTAATCTGATAGTTTTGCTTTTGTGACATAATCTGCTCCTGTTTAATGGGATGAAAAACGGACAGGCAGCGATACCTGTCCGTAAATGCTACAACAATGGTATTACAGATCTATTGTGCAGAGTTTTTTCTGAAATGTCAAGAGAGACAAAATACTATTCTTATGCATCCGCGGAGCAGCTTAACGCTGCCTCTATAAATCCCTTAAAAAGCGGGTGAGGACGGTTCGGGCGGGATTTCAGCTCCGGATGAGCCTGTGTCGCCAGGAAAAACGGATGCGATTTCAGCTCGATCATTTCTACGATGCGTCCGTCCGGGGAGAGACCGGAGAGCGTCAGGCCGTGGTCTGTCAAAACCTTGCGGTAGTCGTTGTTTACCTCGTAGCGGTGCCTGTGGCGCTCGTGAATGGTTTCCGCTCCATAAAGCGCGTATGCCTTCGTTGTTTTATCCAGCACGCAGGGGTAGGAGCCGAGACGGAGGGGGCCGCCGATATCCTCCACCCCGTCCTGATCCGGCATCAGCGCGATCACCGGGTGGGTGGTGGCAGGATTCAGCTCGATGCTGTGCGCGTCCTTCAACCCGGCAACATTGCGGGCGTATTCCACGATGGCAAGCTGCATACCAAGACATAGCCCAAGGAAGGGAACGCCGTGCGTGCGCGCATAATGGATCGCAACGATTTTTCCGTCGATGCCGCGGTCGCCGAAGCCGCCGGGTACGAGGACCCCGCGTACATCGCCGAGCAATTCATCCACATTTTCTTCGTTTAATAATTCCGAATCTATCCATTTAATATGAACGGTTGCGCTGTTGGCAATGCCGCCGTGCTTGAGCGCTTCCACCACGCTGATGTAAGCGTCGTGAAGCTGTGTATATTTTCCGACCAGCGCCACAGTAACGTCTTTCGTCGGGTGACGGAGCGCTTCTACCATGGAAATCCAGTCGGAAAGCTCCGGCTCGGGACAGGGCAGATTCAGACACTCGCACGCAACCTGCGCCAGATGTTCTGCCTCCATAGCGAGCGGCGCTTCGTAGAGATATTCCACGTCGAGGTTCTGCAGAACATGGGAAACCGGAACATTGCAGAACAGAGCGATTTTTTCCTTGATGCCCGGCTCCAGCGGGATTTCGGAGCGGCAGACAAGGATATCCGGCCAGATGCCCATGCCCTGGAGCTGCTTGACGCTGGTCTGTGTCGGCTTCGTTTTCATTTCTCCGGATGCCTTGATGTACGGGATCAGGGAAACATGAATTAGAATAGCATTTTCCCGTCCGACGTCATGCTGAAACTGGCGAATCGCCTCCAGGAACGGCTGGCTCTCGATATCGCCGACCGTGCCGCCCACCTCAATGATCGCGATGTGCATGTCGTCGGAGGTGTAGTTGCGGTAAAATCGGCTCTTGATCTCATTTGTGATATGCGGGATCACCTGCACGGTGCCGCCGCCGAAGTCGCCGCGGCGTTCCTTCTGAAGAACCGACCAGTAAATCTTTCCGGTGGTGACATTCGAATTTTTTGTGAGGCTTTCGTCAATAAAGCGCTCGTAGTGTCCGAGGTCAAGGTCTGTCTCAGCGCCGTCGTCTGTTACAAAAACCTCGCCGTGCTGGATTGGATTCATGGTGCCGGGGTCGATGTTGATGTATGGGTCAAATTTCTGCATGGTGACCTTGTAGCCGCGCGCCTTCAGAAGGCGTCCGAGAGATGCCGCTGTGATGCCTTTTCCAAGCCCGGATACGACGCCGCCCGTGACAAATACGTATTTTACTGACATGTTCTTTTCCTCCTTAAATCCTGGTGATATCTGCAATATGCGGTTTTTCCGGCGCCTCGCCCGGCCGCCCCAGAAGCGGTGCCGCAAAAAAAGGGTGCGTCTCCCTGCGAACGGAAGACACACCTCTTTGTGTACAAACAAATCCGATTGCATTATAACCGATTTTCCTGTAAATGAAAACTTTTTTTTCGCGGTTTATAATGAGCAGTTCTGATTAAGCTAATCAATTTTTTAAATAGGAGCGCTTGTTTTCATAAACAGGCTCGGAGGTAAGCTGAACCGAAAGCCGCTTGAAGGTCTTGATGTCAACTGCGGACAAAATGACAGTGGTATGCACCTGGCATCCGGTGAGCTTTGGAATCTGTTCCAGCGCGAGCTGTGCAGTTTTGCTGGTAGCTGCGCTGATGGAAAGCGCGATCAGCACCTCGTCCGTGTGCAGCCGCGGGTTTTTACTGCCAAGGTACGCCGTTTTCAGCCGCTGGATCGGCTCGATCGCAACCGGGGAAATCACATGCTCTTCGTGGGAAATCCCGGCAAGCTTTTTGAGGGCGTTCAGGAGGAGCGCAGCGGAAGCTCCGAGAAGCTCCGAGGTTTTTCCGGTGACGATTTTTCCGTCGGCAAGCTCCATCGCAGCGGCAGGAGCGCCTGTTTCCTCCGCACGTGCAAGCGCAGCGCCCACCACGCGGCGGTCGCCCTTGGAAATGCCCGCCTGGTTCATGATCAGCTCGATTTTAATTGCTTCATCCTCTGTCTTGGAGCCGCTGGCAATCTCGCCGAGCGCCTGGTAGTAGCGGCGGATAATCTCCTGCCGGGATGCCTCGCGGCAGATCTCGTCGTCGCAGATGCAGTTTCCAGCCATGTTGACGCCCATGTCCGTCGGTGATTTGTAGGGACTGACGCCGGAAATTTTTTCAAAGATCGCGTTCAGCACCGGGAATATTTCCACGTCGCGGTTGTAGTTTACGGTGGTCTGACCGTACGCTTCGAGGTGGAACGGGTCGATCATGTTGACGTCGTTCAGATCTGCGGTCGCCGCCTCGTAAGCAAGGTTTACCGGGTGCTTCAGCGGGATATTCCAGATCGGGAACGTCTCGAATTTTGCGTAGCCCGCGCGAATACCGCGCTTGTGCTCGTGGTAGAGCTGGGAGAGGCAGGTCGCCATTTTTCCGCTGCCCGGGCCCGGAGCTGTCACGACGACAAGAGGACGGGAGGTTTCGATGTAATCGTTTCTGCCGTAGCCCTCGTCGCTGACGATCAGCGGGATATTGCTCGGATAGCCCGGAATGACGTAGTGTGTGTAAACACGGATGCCGAGCTTCTGCAGACGGCTGCGGAACAGATCTGCGCCGCTCTGCCCGGCGTACTGCGTGATCACGACGCTGCCGACGTACAGACCGCGCTCTTCAAATACACTGATCAGACGGAGCACGTCGGAATCATATGTGATGCCGAGATCTCCGCGGATTTTATTTTTTTCAATATCTCCGGCGCTGATCGCGATCACGATCTCCGCCTGGTCGGAAAGCTGCATGAGCATCCGCAGCTTGCTGTCCGGCTCAAAGCCCGGAAGCACGCGCGAAGCGTGGTAGTCGTCGTAGAGCTTGCCGCCAAATTCCAGATAAAGCTTGTTGCCGAACTGACTGATGCGCTGCTTGATGTGCTCCGACTGCATTGTCAGGTATTTATTGTTGTCAAATCCAATGTTCATAATCGCTGTATTCCCTCATCATTCTAGTGAAATTATGTGGAGTCGCTGCTATAGGGTACCGACGCCGTGCAGGCTCGAAAAATCTGTGATTTTCCTCGCTCACGGGCTGGCGCCCTATGAATCCAACGCCATCTGCAGCCGCCTGCACGCAAGCATGCGCGTCTGCCCCTGCCGTTGTCTTCGCACGGCTTGCTGCCTACCTGAACATGATATATCATATCGCGCTACTTTTCCAGCTCTTTTTGTCGGATTTTTAGAAATATTTTAGAAAATGAAGAATCTTTTTTGAAAGTGAATATTGATTTCTGGGCGGAGAATCCTTATACTTATGTAGGAAGATTTAAATAAAGCAGAGCTTCAGGCTTTTGTATACAAGGAGGAAAAGATGGATAATAACCAGAATCGCGGCAATGGTCCGGGCGGCGGTCCGAACAGCGGCAACAAACCGCCGAGAAATAACCAGACCATTATGATTTTTCTGATCGTGACGGTTGTCACGCTGATTATTATAGGTATTTTCAATTCCCTGTCGAGAAGCACGACGACACAGGAAATTACCTATAATCAATTCATAGAAATGCTGGAGAACAATCAGATCAAGAGTGTGGAGATTCAGTCCGGACAGTATGTTATCACGCCGAAGGTGCGCGGCATCACATATTATACCGGAGCTGTCAGCGATCCTAAGCTGGCGGACAGGCTTCTGGAGGCGGGAGTGGACTTTAATAAAGAAATTCCCGATATGACAGCCGATATCATTTACAGCATTCTGACGTTTATGCTTCCGCTCGTCTTCATCTGGCTGATTATGGGCTTTGCCATGCGCAAGATGAGCGGCAGCGGCGGCGTGATGGGTATTGGGAAGAACAAATCGCGTGTGTATGCGCAGAAGGAGACCGGCGTGACGTTTAAGGACGTTGCCGGGCAGGACGAGGCGAAGGAGTCGCTGCAGGAGGTCGTTGATTTCCTGGAAAACCCCGGAAAGTATTCCAAGATCGGTGCGAAGCTGCCCAAAGGTGCGCTGCTTGTGGGACCTCCGGGTACCGGAAAAACTCTGCTTGCAAAAGCGGTTGCGGGGGAAGCGCACGCACCGTTTTTCTCCCTCTCCGGTTCGGAGTTTGTGGAGATGTTTGTCGGCGTCGGCGCGTCGCGTGTGCGCGAGCTGTTTGAGGAAGCGAAGAAAAACGCTCCGTGTATCATTTTCATTGATGAGATTGATGCCATTGGTAAGAGCCGCGACAGCCGTTTCGGCGGAAACGATGAGCGTGAGCAAACGCTGAACCAGCTCCTTGCGGAGATGGATGGCTTCGATTCTGCGTCCGGGCTTCTGATCCTGGCGGCAACCAACCGTCCGGAGGTTCTGGATCAGGCGCTTCTGCGTCCGGGACGTTTCGACCGCCGTATTGTTGTCGACAAGCCGGATCTGAAGGGGCGTGTGGACGTGCTGAAGGTTCATGCGAAAAATGTGTCGATGGATGACACCGTGGATCTGGAAGCGATCGCGCTTGCCACATCGGGCGCAGTCGGTTCCGATCTTGCAAATATGATCAACGAGGCTGCGATCCTTGCCGTAAAGAACGGCAGAAGCGCTGTCAGCCAGAAGGATCTGTTTGAGTCTGTGGAGGTCGTTCTGGTAGGTAAGGAGAAGAAAAATAAGATTCTCAGCCAGGAGGAGCGCCGCATTGTCTCCTATCATGAGGTGGGACATGCGCTTGTCAGCGCACTGCAGAAGGATTCCGAGCCGGTGCAGAAGATTACGATCGTGCCGCGCACCATGGGTGCGCTCGGTTATGTCATGAATGTACCGGAGGAAGAGAAATTCCTGAATTCAGAAGCGGAGATCCGGGCGCGCATTGTAGAGTGCGTGGGAGGACGCGCCGCAGAGGAAATCGTGTTCAACAGCGTGACGACCGGCGCGGCAAACGACATTGAGCAGGCGACCAGACTGGCGCGCGCGATGATCACGCAGTACGGTATGTCTGAGAGATTCGGTATGGTTGGGCTGGAATCTCCGGCAAACCAATATCTGGACGGCAGAAATGTTTTGAACTGCAGCGACCGGACGGCGGCGGAGATCGACCAGGAGGTTATGCGCGTTATAAAGGAAGCCTACCAGGAGGCGCTGCGTCTGCTGCGTGAGCACAGAGAGGCACTTGACCGGATCGCAGATTTCCTCATCGAGAAGGAAACGATCACCGGAAAAGAATTTATGGAGATTTTCCACCGGGTAGAGAAGGAAGCTGCAGAGCGCAAGGCAGCTGGAGTAACGCCGATTTATGATACGCCGGCGCTGGAAGCTCCGGAAACGGATGCGGCGAAAGCGGAAGCGCCGGACGCAAAAGCGCAGAATCCGGAAGCGGCAGAACAGCCCGATAAAATGGAAAAGAGCGGAGGCCTCCAAA